>JARIEH010000288.1 GCA_029256865.1 Psychrobacter sp. | reverse complement strand
GCTTCATAACGCGGATGCAACGCAGAGAGCTTGATAGAGACTGATGGCTTAGGCATGCCTTCTTTGACTTTGACGTTGGCAGTCGACTTAATCGCATGCAGATAGTCATTGAAGTATTTTTCAGCGTCTTTATTGGTAACGGCTGCCTCACCAAGCATATCAAACGAATAGGTATAGCCTTTGTTTCGGTATGGCTGGCTGTTTTTATTCGCCTCCTCAATGGTTTCACCTAGTACAAATTGATGACCCATGATACGCATGGCTTTTTGCATCGCTGCACGAATCATCGGCTCGCCCATTCTTTTGGTCATACGATCCAAAAATCCAGACGCTGTGGTACTACTGTCAATACTGACCACACGCCCCGTCATCATCATGCCCCAAGTCGAAGCGTTGACGATAAAATTATTATCATCTTTTAAGTGTTTTTTCCAATCAGCGACACTCATTTTGTCGCGGATAAGGGCATCAGCAGTATAACTGTCTGGCACACGAATCAAAGCTTCCGCTAAGCTCATAAGCAAGATACCCTCTTGAGTATCAAGGCTATATTCAAGCAATAACGAATCGACCATCTTCACGGCTTTGCCATCACTGCGTACATGCTCTACCAATTTACGCGTCTGCTCGCTGGCATCGTCTCGCTCTTTATCGGTAGGCTTAGCCAAGGGCAGCAGTTCGGTGAGCCAGCGATCTTCATCCACACTATATAGCGGTGAGATACGCGCATACAGCTCATCACTTGACTGCGCAAGATATTCAGACGCAAGTAAATCGCTCGGTTTAAATAAAATGGGCTCTTTTGGGGTGAACTGATCTACTGGATTCATAGCAACTCCATAACTATCGTTTAAAAACCATCATAAATAGTGCGGTAGGAAATCTGACTGCCTATCACTATTATCAATTCTTGAACCCCATTATCTTTGGCGATAATAGATAGATCATTAATTAATAATACTTATAACACTCAACAAATCAAACGGCGCTATTATAAAACGAGAAAATCCAGCATAGGCTGGAAACGGTCAAGTAGGTCGTTTTAGTGTTAAACGGGCTACATTAACAATGTAAAGGCAACAACGAACAGCTAAGCGGCATTAATGCCTTCTTCTTGTTAGTAGTGAATGGAGGTGATACTCAGATGCGGGTCGCACTTTATAAAAGCTTATTTTTATAAAATATCGATAAAAATACTATAAAGCTTAAGTCTAACCAACACTCATCTTTTATCTGTTATGACGCTAATTCACTGTAAGAAAAACCTCTACGGCGTTGATTGAGGTGATGCGCTTAACTTATTTATCCTATCATGAATACAAAAACCAAACTAACGATATCATCCCTTTGTCATCATAAACATACCATTGAAAAACAAACAGTTGCCAAAGTAGTTATAACAAGGTGACTTACGTCAGGGTTTTTTTATAATTGTTAATGCAAGTAACTCATCTTATAAACATATAGAGCTAAATCAGAGTGTATTGAACGCAACTTTTTAACAAAAAACCCTCCTTATTCACGAATAAGGAGGGTTCAAGAAAAATAGCTTAGTCTGTATATCTACCTCTATAGATTCAGCTATCTATAGCAAGACTAACTTCGCCAACAAAATAGCCGTCAACACCCAAACAGGAATGGTAATCTCAGAGAACTTACCCGTCATCAACTTCACCGCGGTAAAGGTGATAAACCCAAGCGCAATACCATCAGCAATAGAGTACGTAAGCGGCGTCAATAGCAATACGACAGCGACTGGCGCTGCCTCCGTTAAGTCTTCCCAGTTAATATCTTTTAGAGTAAATAGCATCAATACCGATACATAAAATATCGCGCCAGCGGTTGCATAAGCAGGAATCATACCAGCGAGTGGCGCAAAGAAAATACTCAGTAAAAACATCACGCCAACGGTCACTGCCATCAGACCCGTACGACCGCCTGAAGCAACCCCTGAGGCACTTTCGATGTAACTGGTTGTCGATGACGTACCTAACATAGCACCAGCAACCGTCGCCGTTGAATCGGCAAGCAATGCTTTGTCCATATTGGGAATATTACCGTCTTTATCGATTAAACCTGCTTTATTGGCGATACCAACCAAACTGCCTGCGGTATCAAACAAATCAACGAATAAGAAAGCAAAAATCACACTAATCATGCCGATATCAAACGCGCCTGCAATATCAAGCTGCATGAGTGTTGGGGCAATCGATGGCGGCGTTGACATAATGCCAGTAAACTGCGTATGACCGGTGATTAAACTGATGATGGTCACAAGTAAAATCCCAATGGTGACCGCGCCAGGGACTTTTTTATAGACCAAACCAATGATAATAAAAAAACCAACCGCTGCCATCATAGGCGAAAACGCTGTCATATCACCGAGCATCACCAACGTCTCATCGCGACCAACGATGATTCCAGAGCTTTGCAGAGCGATAAAAGCTAAAAATGCACCGATACCAGCGACGATACCTTGCTTAAGACTGGTCGGAATGGCGTTGATAATCCATTCGCGAATCTTAAATAAGCTCAACAGGATAAATAAACAGCCTGATAAAAATACTGCGCCTAACGCCGTCTGCCAGGCATAGCCCATGCCAAGCACCACACCATAAGTAAAGAAGGCATTAAGCCCCATACCAGGTGCCAATGCGACCGGCAGTCGTGCGTAAATGCCCATAATAAAGCAGCCTATTGCGGCTGCTAAACAAGTAGCAACAAATACAGCGCCTTTGTCCATACCAGCGTCTGCTAACACGTTGGGGTTGACAAAGATAATGTAGGCCATCGTCAAAAAGGTAGTGATACCGGCTAGGATTTCTGTTTTGACTGTGGTGTTTTCACCATTGATTCCAAAATAGCGTTCAATTGCATTCATAAATGTCGCGCCCAGCTTGCTAGTGAAAAAACAAATTTATTAGTGCCTAAAATAAAGATGACGTCAGCAAATGAATGGCGACGTCATTATCAAAAGGCAGTATTAACAAAGTGCAACATTCTAGAGAAATTAGTGTGTAAATTCAATCATTACCCGTGCCTTGTGGGTACAAAACTGTCATATATGCCTACCGCTAGAGACAAATGTTCTTTTTAGCTATTGGATTCCCTATTCGAAAGAATGACTATGGAGTAGGTATTTTAGCGAATATTAAATGACCTTTGTCTCAATTAGAAGTAAACTAAGGGGTTAATTCGCGTTTGCAGTATTTATTATAAACATTGAATGATTTTTTTGAGGTTACCTGACTCCAGCATGGTTGCTTGAGCCAGTTATTGTTAATTATTAGCGAGTGCGTTACATGCCTGAATCATTAAATATTATAGACCTCATTACCCAAGCGAGCCTGCTCGTACAGATTGTGATGGCGCTGTTGTTACTGGCTTCCTTGGTCAGTTGGGTGATTATATTTCGCTTAAGCGCACGCCTAGGTACTGCCAAAAATTTCGATCAGCAGTTTGAAACTTGGTTTTGGTCAGGTGAGGATTTAGCCAAACTCTATCAAGGCGTGCAAGGCTCACCTGAACGTCAAGGACTTGAACAAATTTTTTATGTTGGTTTTTCTGAATATTTAAGAATGCATAAAAAACGCCAACCCAAAGATGACATCATTGATGGTGTTGAGCGTAAGCTGCGAGTGGGACTTGGTCGTCAGCAGCAGCTACTGGAGTCAGGAATAGCAACTCTCGCCAGTATTGGGTCAGTTGCCCCTTACGTCGGTTTATTTGGTACAGTCTGGGGTATCATGAATGCCTTTTTAGGTCTATCGCAGACGGAGCAAGCTACCCTCGCCTCTGTTGCGCCTGGTATTGCTGAGGCTCTGATTGCGACCGCGATGGGGCTTTTTGCTGCTATCCCTGCCGTATTGGCTTATAATCACTTCACCGCCAAATCAAGTCGACTCTATGAGTCACGTGCTTTGTTTTGTGATGAGATGACCGGTATGCTACAGCGTGAAACCAGTGGTCAAAACACGACAGAGAGAGAAACCGCTATTTCTGAAGGTAGAGCCACGGTCGCTCAGGTAAAAGGCCTATGAGACAGAGTCCCTATCGCCGCGAAAAAAAATCGCTCAATGCTGAAATGAACGTTGTGCCTTATATCGATGTCATGCTGGTGTTATTGGTGATATTTATGGTGACCGTGCCGATGCTGACCACAGGAGTCGATGTCGACTTGCCCAAAGAGCAGACCAATGCCATGAGCCAAAACCAGCTCCCTGTGATTATCTCCTTAACGGACAGCGGTGAAATCTTTATCAGCTATGAGAACAACATCGATATGCCCATCAGTGAACCTGAATTGATCAATACCTTATCAAATCTACAAGCGCAAAATAACACTGCTGGCGAGCAACCAATACAAGTGATGATCAATGCTGATCAAAACAACCAATACGGTGCCATTATGGCATTAATGGCAAACTTGCAGCAAGCAGGTATCCAAAAGGTAGGCTTATTAACTGGCTCTCCACTGCCAACACCGCAGCTGTAATGATGTTAATTGCTATGACTTCAATCAAACCAAGCCTAAGGTTTAAAATAATTTTTATACCTACTGATATTAATCCATCAGACAGTCTGTCACGTCAATGAGTATCAAAGCCATGATTAATGCTCCTGTCGTCTATGTACCAACCCAGCCTGAAGGTGATGGGATCACATTGCCTACGCTATTAAGCTTATTGGCACATGGTATCGTGCTTGGATTATTGATTTATACTTATCAAACCCCTGAAATAGAAACAGCGGGCAGCATTGAAACGACGATGGTATCACCAGAACAACTCGCCGAGATGCAAGGGCAGATATTGGCCAATCGCGCTGCTGCACAAGCGGCTAGCAGCAGTGAAAGTACAGCAACATCTGTCACACAAATGAGCGCAAACAATCCTAATAACAGCAATCAAAACAGTGCTCAACAAAACTCGCAACCAAATTCTCAACAAGTCCCTGTGTTCATGCGCTCAGATAACTCTGCGGATGAACCAATGCTCATGACGCAAGAACATCGTCAACGCTTACTTGAAAAAAATCAAGAATATGAGCGCAATATAGCCGACGTGGCTGCGCAGTTGGATGAGTCCGCACGAGAAGGTCTCGAACATATCGATGAAAGCAAACAAAGAGAACTTGAAGCTGAACGTGAGAAGCTTAGAGAACTTCGACATAAAGAGAGCAACCCACCTAAAATTGAACGTCCTACCAGCAGCGATCGCAATATAAAAATCAATACTGGCAGCTCAGATGGTTCAAACAAAAACATGAGCCTATCAGAGGGTCAGTCGACGGTATCTAGTGACTCTAATACTGCGAGCACAGCAAAAGGAAATAGTCGCTCTGCTTCAAGTGGCAGTCGAGGCGCGAGTAACAGCGAAATCATCAATTTAATTAAGCGCAATTATAATCCGCCAGTCGCCTCTAAAGGTTCTACTCAACGGGCAACCTTGACCATTACCGTCAATAGCAATGGTGATGTGGTCAATGTTTCTGTGTCAGGATCTGACAGTACCGTGAACGAGGCGGCCAGACAAGCAGTGCTTGATACTCGTAAATTCCCAATTGATGTCGATGACCCTAAATACCCTACTTTTACCGTACAATTTAACGGTAGCAACTGATTGTGTATCATCTTTTCAGATTATCGCCAATACTCCCCTAAGTAATTCGCTTAAGTAACTTGCACTGAACGCCTTATTGTCTTAACGTAATAATGCCCTTAAAATATCATCACACTCAACCATTAACCATTTTAGGAGCCTGATTTGGCTATGCGTATTCACAAAAAACTATTAATAACATTACTTGCCAGCGCCTCAGGTCTACTGGTTGCTCCTAGTGTGTTCGCTGCACCTGTCGTATTACAACTAGATTATGAAATCCCCGTACAACAGAACCAAGTGGCTTTTGTCCCTTTTGCAGGTGATAGCGTACTTTCTCCTATTATTCTCAATGATTTGAGTCGAACTGAGCTGAATGTCACCAGTAAAGATCTGCCGCAACAGCCACGCAGTAGTAGTGAGCTAGCAGGTACTTTACCCGTGTGGCAAAGCTTGGGTATTCCTTATTTAGTGGTTGGTAGCACAAGTACCAATCGCGGCAAAATTGTCATTGACTAT
>JARIEH010000167.1 GCA_029256865.1 Psychrobacter sp. | reverse complement strand
GTGGTGATGTCTTTTTTCTCAGGTAGCGTCACTTCTTTATTGGGCGCAGGGCTTAGGGTTTTGAGATACGATGACATGGCGTTTAGGTCATTGTCAGTCATATATTGGGTACTGTGCTCAACCACTTCAGCCATCGCGCCAAAGGCAGCAGTGGTATCGGTACGGCCTGTTTTAAAGAAGTCGTTTAGCTCAGCGACGTTCCATGTGCCGAGTCCGCGATGTTCACCGCGGATACTTTTGGCGCGCCAGCCATCGATGACTGCGCCGCTGAGATACTCTTCAGAATCGGCATTGCTTAAAGCGATTTCTTGATAGCCAATACCGCGCTCCGTATGGCAAGAGCCGCAGTGACCAGGACCTTCAATCAGATACTGACCACGGGCAAGTACCGCATCATCCGTTTCAGGAACAAACTCGCGTTTGGGTGCAAACAGTGCTTGCCAATAGGCGAGCGGCCAGCGCCAATTGGCGACTGGTGGCAGCTCGCTTTTTATATTGGGTTGATTGACGGCTTTTACGTCTGACATAAAGTAGGCATACATGGCTGCCATGTCTTCGTCAGGCATGATTTGATACGACGGATAAGGCATCGCAGGATATAGCGCTTTATTACCTGGGGCAACGCCATGTTTGACCGCATTTTTGAAGTCATTAAAGGTATAATTACCAATACCCGTTTCTTTATCAGGGGTGATATTGGTCGAGTAAATCGCACCAAGTGGGGTCAGCATCGGCAGGCCGCCAGCATAGGTTTCACCATCGAGCGTCGTATGACAAGCGACACAGTCAGCGGTACGGGCGACATACTCACCTTGTTTGATGAGCGCAGGGTCAGTGATATTAACCTCAAGATCGCTTGTCGTAGTGCGCATATTGGGTAACAATAACCCAATAATAAAAGCTATTGCCAGCCCGATAGCGGCTGCCATTATAATAATCAGTGGCCACTTTTTCATAAGCCCGCCCTCCATAATAAAGTATTCGCCAAACTGAGTATTAGACAATGTTCATCTATCGCTTGGCTAATCAAAAGATACATTCTTACTATATAGTATAGGATAGAGAGTAACATAGCGGTATTGTGGAAAACCACATTGTTTATAAGGTTTTATATGAGATGTCAACTTAGCGCTTTAAATAGTAGGTGTGATTAGTCATGCTTAGACGTCTATTTTTACAGATTCCTGTGTGCACGCTCCTGATAGTGATGTTTAGCAGCGCAGTAGCCTCGCAAGTACAGGCGCAGACCTATTATCTAGGAGTGCTCGCACCTCAAGGAGAGCGTGCTGCCCAACAGCGTTGGCAGCCTTGGCTCAGCGAGTTAAATGCTAAGTTGTCTGAAGATACCTTGGTATTGGTGCCGCTGGCGCTTGAGAACTGGCAACAGCAAATTGAAGCGCAGCAGTTTGCGTTGGTACTAGGGCCGCAAGTACAGTTTATTAGAATGGATACCATCGGTTGGCGCTGGCTTGCTACCTTACAGACGGATACAGCCAAATACCCCTTGAGCACCCTAGATCCTGGCTCAAAAGCTTTTAGAGCTGAAAAAACGCAACAGCCGCTTTCTGCTACTGTCGTTTTGGCGAATGAGTTGAACAAACTCAATGCGCTGAAGCAGTTAAATGAGCCAAGTGCGATTGAACAGGTGGCAAGTGCCTTGTGGGTCAGAGCCGATAGTAATATTTATCATTTACAAGATTTAGAGCAGCGTAAAGTCGTGGCTGTGGATGCTGATGCATTTGGTGGCTATTTACTCATTGCGCATTTATTGCAGAATAACGGGGTGCCGCCCAATCGTTATCAAACACAGTTTGTTGGTTATCCTATTGAACGTACTTTGAGCACCTTAGCGAGCGGAGCAGTGGATGCTGCCATAGCGCCGCTTTGTTTGATGGAAGAGATGGCGCAGCAAGGTAAAATTGATAAAAGTAAGTATCGCCTGATCCATGCGGTAGAAACGATTTCAAGCTGCCAATCTTCAACCAAAATCTATCCAAATTGGACGTTAGCAGCCACAGAGCAAGCACCTGCTGCCTTGGTTCGTGAGATTAATCAGCATGTATTGGCCTCACAAATGCAGCAAAATGAATCAGGACAATCAGCAGCCAGTCGGGTTATTGAGGGCTCAAGTGGCACTACAGTCGGGCTGCGCTGGTTACCTCCTGAATCAAGCAGTGATGCCGAACGTATTTTATACGAAATGAATCGTCATCCCGCCCAGAAAACCTTGGCCACCCATATGATCGACTGGGTATATGCGCATCGACTGTGGGTGGGTGTGTTGGTTTTTATTATTATCATATCAACTATTAACTATGGTTGGATGAGTTGGTTGGCATGGCGTCGGCGACAGCAAATAATGATGCAAAACAGTCTGATTCGTGACTATGATAATAGGCTGCGGCAATCGGAGCATTTTGCGGTCATTGGTGAAATGAGTGGCTCCATAGCGCATGAAATCAATCAGCCGCTGTCAACGATACAGAACTATGCCCAGGGATTATTGATTCGTAGTCAAAAAGCGCATGCTGATATAAAAAATTTAGAGAAGAGGGCGTTAGAAAAACAAACCACGGAGACTGCGTTACAGCAGATAGTCCATGAGACCGAACGTGTCGCAGCCGTGATCAGTAATATTCGCCGCTGGGCAGGCAGGTCACAACCTGATGAGGTCAGTGTCGATATAGCAGCCACTTATCAGCAGTGCGTGCTGCTCCTCGGTGAAAAGGCGACCGCTGTTAGTTTTTGGTATGCGAGTGACTATCAGCAGCTACGACTGCCAAACTTAGTGCTCGATCAGTTATTGATTAATGTTATGCTCAATGCTCAGCAGCAAGGCGCAGCCCATATCATGCTTCGCTGTCAGATGACAAAAAACAAAGCAGGTCATTGGTTGGTGTTGCACCTCACGGATGACGCGGGTGGCTTTGATGAAGAGCGTTTAGCAGTGAATCAATCACAGAGTCAGTATGATATTCGCTCAACGAAAGAAGAGGGGTTAGGATTGGGGCTGATGATCTGTCAGCGGCTCTGTAAATCACTTGGCGGTAGCATGCAACTTAACAATGTCAATGTACAAACCGAACTTACAGAAATAAAAGCTGTAGATGAGCATTATCAACAGCGTCATAAGCGTAGCATGAATGCCAAAGTCCAGCTAATGCGCACAGAAGCTGCTTACCCGTTGGCAAACACCATTGGCGCGCAAGTGTCTTTTTATTTGCCGTTACACGTAGCGGATACGGATACGGATGCTAATAGTGATATAAGCAGTAAAGACTCGAAATGAGAAGAGTCAATCAAAACGATGTGGCTTGTTAATATCTCATAAATATAGCCAACAGGGTAGAGTATGACTTCTAAGCAAATGCCAAGCGAGCATTCAAATATTGTAGTAGATGTTGATAATGTATCTGCTCACTTATTAGACATTATTCCTGAATCATTGGTGATTCATATCGTTGATGATGAAGAAAACGTCCGCACCTCGTGTGAG
>JARIEH010000232.1 GCA_029256865.1 Psychrobacter sp. | reverse complement strand
CTTTACGAATCTCAAATGAGAACGCCAGCGGACGATCATCTTCAAAGCGAAAACTCACTAGAGTATGACCAATCAGCGGCCCCATCCAGTAAGAGTTGGTCACATCGATGCCAGACAATTTAGAGAGATCAATCGTACGGGTATCCCAGCGTTCCGTTGCGTCCTCAGAGGTATGCCAATCAAAATTGCGCACATTGGTCAGGGTAATCAGATCAGGGTTGGTCGCATCACGCTCATAAGAAACCCTTTGACTGACTTCTGGTTGCCAGTCACGATTTTCCTGAGCTTCAATAGAGAAGAACCAACCTACGCCCAGACACCAAACAACGGCGTAACTGCCCAATAGCCATTTACTGATATGGTTAGAATCGAGCCTTTTATGAGTCAATTTGGCAGCAATTTTATGGGTAAGCTTTAGCCGATATCTCACTATTAATAAGGGTGCGAGTAAACCGACCGTCACTAGCGTCGTTGCCCAAGTGATAGGATGGAATGCACCAAACTGATACCAAATCATCATCAGAAGCCAGATGGCAGATAAAACCAGCATGAGCGCAAATAAAAACTGAATAATATTATGCCGCCATCCATATTGAAGGCGACTTTTTTTAGACTCGTGGCAATCTAAGCTAGACTTTTGGCCGCTAGCAGAAAAAAACCTTGAAAAATAGGAGCGAAAGGACATAGGTATAAATCTAATAAATAAAGATTTTGACCATAGCAAAGTTTATAACACACTGACAATACAATATTGGATAATTTTGTCGTTGAATGTGGTGTAGGCTTGCGATAAAGTGGGGTTAGTTTAAGGTGGTCTATTCTTATCTCACAATTGATTGGCCGTTTTTTTTATTCTATTTATCCCCATCTATCGTTTTTATTGCTATCAACTAAAGAGGTTAAATCACATCAACATGTCTGACGACACTCCCACCCCGAGTAGTTGGTCGATGCGCGGCTTAAAACGCTGGCTATCGACCGCTCCCGAAACCCGTGATGAATTGATTCGCTTGGTACAAGACTCGCGTCAGTTCCTAGAGCCTGACACCGTGGATATGCTAGAGGGTGTACTCGATCTGCCTGCTACTCAAGTGCGTGAGATCATGACACCGCGCCCGCAAGTGATCGGCTTGCATGAAAGCACTAGCCTCAAAGAGGTGATGGATATCATCCTTGAAACCACGCATTCGCGCTATCCTGTATTTGATAGCCAAGATGATGATGCGGTAATTGGCATCTTATTGGCAAAAGATTTGATTCCTATCTTAGTGCATATGGTGCGCGATCAAGAAGATAGGATAGATAGCAAACGGCTAAAAGACTTGGTGCGTCAGCCGCTGTATATTAGTGAAACGGCACGATCTGATACGCTATTGCGCTCCTTGCAGCGTACGCAAGTACATATGGCAATTGTGATTGATGAGTTCGGTAACTTTGCTGGTGTGGTCACTATGGAAGATCTGCTAGAAGAAATCGTCGGTGATATCATTGATGAGCATGATGACCTTGATGAAGACAGTGATATCAATAATATCGTTGCCCATCCAGAAAAGCCTAATACTTGGCGAGTCCAAGCGTCTACAGTGATTGAAGATTGTAATGACGAACTGGGTAGCCACTTTGATGATACCGATGTCGATACGATGGGTGGTCTGGTCATGCAGGCGCTTGGTTATGTTGGTGATTTAGAAGGTGAAAGCGTACAAATCGATGACTGGCAAATTAAGGTCGTCGATGTAGAAGGTCGTTTTATTCAAAAATTAGAGTTGACCAAGACCACCGACGAGCAAAGAATATTAATAGGTAGCCATTAATCTACCAGTAACTCTTTTAATGCAATAACACGACCTCGGTCGTGTTTTTTGCTTTTGAGCCTCAAGCGACCAGTTTTCTAAAATCAGACTGAGTACTACAAAATACGCAAATTTACCCATTCATCATCACAGACTGGTATCATAGGCGGGTTTAATTTTCAGCGTCTGAAGTCATTGTTTATTAAACTGCCTTGGATTGACTGTTGATTAGGGAATGTTCTGCACGCCCTGAAGACTTAACGTTTTGGATAATGATATTTTGGATAACTTGCTATGCGCCTGACTACCGTTGATTTACAAAAGCGTCTAAACCCTGATAAGGCTAAGCGACTGCCGTTTGGACTGACTATCGTAATCGCTTTATTTGCAGGTACCATGTTTTTATTTGCCCTCGCACCTTATGGTATCTGGCCAATAGCGTTATTATCACCTGCTATTTTGTATGCTTTGTTATTATCAGAGATGACAGGTAAGCGTGCGTTTCTCATTGGTCAGGCTTATGGCACAGGGCTGTTCTGTGTGGGCGCGTTTTGGCTCTATACCTCTATCCATGTCTATGGTGATACGCCAGTATGGTTAGCGCTGATTATGATTGCGATCATGGGACTGGGTATGGGGCTGTTCCATGGCTTTTTAGCGTTGATATTCAATCGTATGGTCGGTCGTCAGCCACTGTCATTTGCCGCCCTATGGATACTGCAAGAATGGATGAAAACGTGGCTATTTACAGGTTTCCCTTGGTTGTTTGTCGGCTATGCGTTTACCGAGCAGTATTGGTTGTCATCGCTTGCACCAGTGGCTGGCGTGTTCGCTGTCTCTTTTGTCGCGGTATTATTAGCGGCTAGTATCGTCGAGCTACTGCGCCGCCGCGGTGGCTATATGATTGTTTCCATGGCCTTGTTAGTGATCAGCACGTCGTTATGGCTGATGAATCCACAATGGACCAAACCTAAAGGCACACCGAATTTATCAGTATCTTTGATTCAAGGTAATATTCCGCAAGACCTCAAGTGGCTGACAGAGTTTCAAGTAGAGACATTGAATATTTACGCTACTTTAACGAGTACAGAGTGGGGCCGTGATATTGTGCTATGGCCTGAGTCATCTATTCCGATGTTTCAGACTGAGGCATGGGGGTTTATCAATGAAATGGTAAAAATCGCTAATGCCACTAATACTAGCTGGGTTACTGGTATTCCTTATAAAGATGATGCTGCGTTTAATAGTAATACTGATAAATATCCGCCCTTTTATAATGGTGTTATTGCACTGGGAGCAGAGGCAGAAGGTCTCTATAAAAAACAACGTCTGGTGCCATTTGGTGAGTATATTCCGTTTGAAGGCTTACTAGATATCTTACCTGATTTGGCAGGCAGCCAAGACATCATGAGCTATAGTCGCGGTAGTGATCAGCAATCACCACTGCAGGTACGTGGGCATAGCTTAGGGTCAGCAGTTTGTTATGAGGTGGCATATCCTGATACCACTCGTAAAAATGCGATTGGAACAGACTTCCTATTAACCATCTCTAATGATGCTTGGTTTGGCACCTCAGCAGGTCCATTGCAACACTTGCAAATGGTACAGATGCGCGCATTAGAAAATGGTCGCTGGTTTATGCGCGCCACCAATACGGGCGTGACGGCTATTATTGACCATAAAGGCCGTATTGTAGAGCGCGCTCCACAGTTTGAGCGTACCGTATTACGTGGTGAAGTTCAGGCTCGGGTTGGTAATACACCCTTTATGCGCTTTGGGCATTACCCTGTTTTATTTATCATAACGTTATTGTTGTTATTGAGCTATCTAGGCAAGCGCGCAACCAATCGTGCTAATCTGGGCAAGTGAGAGCATAATCATCGTTGTCTTACTAATGCCGTTTAATAATAATTCCTTTAAATGGTTAAGGGTTTTAACAAATCGGTATAAATTGCGATATAATAGGCTAAAATATTTTGCGCAAGGTGGATAAGGTATGTCAGCAGATATCAGAAGTAATAGTCCAAAAAAAGAGTTTTTATACGCTTTAGGCGGTGTTGCCCTGTTTTTGACGATCGTCTTAATCGTCGGTATCTCTGCCTTTTTGCGTCCAGCTGGTCAGCATATAACAGTTGAAAATACGGAAGTATCAACGGCAGCTGATCAAACAGAAGTCGTGGCTACAGCAGAAGATGCGACGACAGATGCGAGTGCAGAGTTAGCGACACAAGGCGCCAGTGATGACGCTGTCGCAACACAAGCTCCTGCAGAAAATACAGCAGTTGTGGCTCCAGTAGCTACCGATGGGGCTGCGAATGATACTGTAGATCAAGCAGCGGTTGCTGATGCTGACCTCACTGCAGAGCAAGCTGATGGCGATCTAGAGGCGGGTGATGTTGAGAAGGAAACAACAGCGCAGTAGTCTATGGTAGTCATTTGAGGATATAGGTAAGCACAGTGTTTATCAGTCTGATCCCCTATTACCATAATAAGCACAAACCTGAGATTTAAACGCAAATTTAAAGTCATTGTCATATCCATAAATATAAATAGGTGATCTATGGCCGACTCCAGCCAAAATAATCCAAAAAAAGAAGTGATCTATGCTTTAGCAGGCGTGGGTCTTTTTTTAGCCATTGTACTTTTAATTGGTATTTCCGCTTTTTTGCGTCCAGCAGGTGAGCATATAAAAGTAGCAGCGGATGAAGAAGCGGCTGAAGTGGCAGAGGCTGAGGCAGTTACTGCAGTTAGTGAAGAACAGCCTGCAGCAGAGCCTATTGTTAGTGTCCGTGATGAGCCTATTGAGCCGATTCCAGTAGTCGCTATCACTGAACCTAAAAAAGTAGACTTAGGCAAGATGCTGTGGTTCGATACGCGCTTATCCAAATCTGGCGGCTTGTCTTGTAACAGCTGTCATGATCTTGCCAAAGGTGGTACAGATAACATACCTACTTCAATTGGTCATGGATGGGCAGAAGGTCCTATCAACTCACCAACTGTTCTAAACAGCCGCTTTTTCTTGGCGCAATTTTGGGATGGCCGTGCTAAAGACTTAATGGAGCAAGCAGGCGGTCCAATCGAAAACCCGATTGAGATGGCATCAAGCCATGAGCATGTGGTCAAGGTACTTAACTCTATCCCAGAATACAAAGCGCTATTCAACGACGCGTTTGGCACAGAGGATGATATCAAGATTGAACAAATCACCAGTGCGATCGCGCTATTTGAAGATACATTAATAACGCCCAACTCACGCTTTGATCAGTGGCTTGGCGGCGATGATGACGCCATCACAGCGCAAGAGCTTAATGGTTATAAAGTCTTTAAAGAAAGTGGCTGTGTGGCGTGTCACAGTGGTATAGCGCTTGGTGGCAGCTCGTTCCAAAAGTTTGGTGTGTTTGAAAAATATACGACTCAAAATTTATCTGAAGGGCGCTATGCGGTAACTGGCAAAGAAGAAGATAAGTACGTGTTTAAAGTGCCAACCCTGCGTAATATTGAATTGACCTATCCGTACTTCCATGATGGCCAAGTAAACTCACTTGCTGAAGCGGTGAATATTATGGGTAAAATACAGCTTAATCGGGCATATACTGAAGATGAAACGGCTGATATTGTTGCTTTTTTAAAGACGTTAACTGGGGATCAGCCAGTCATTAAGTATCCTGTTTTACCACCCTCGAATGAAAATACGCCACTACCTGAGCCTTTCAAAAAAACAACCTCTTAATTGATTGGTTTTTGCCATAGCCTCTAGTCAGTCGTTATTTTTATCTACAAGCACTTATCTATTCATTGATAGATAAGTGCTTTTTTATGTCATATTTTCATCACTGTATAAAGAAGGTGGGTATTTCGTACCTATGTCGTTAACACATATTCAATAATGAATCAGTCGGCAAGCCAACATCTAGTCTTTTTTAGTCTTTAATCACAGCGTATGCCTAGATATGGTTATTCAATCAACATATCTATTCTTTACTTGTTAATAATCTAATGAAACAATAACGCAGATATATGACCGTCCGTCATGATAGCAAAGGGCTTGGTCGTTGTTGTAATGATATACCAAGGAATAATGTTATGAGCAGAGAATCAAGTTCTGAGATCAGTTCTGCTGAATTAGAGTCGCTAGAAAATGGCTTTATGGGGCATCCGAAGCCGCTGCGCCCGCTGTTCTTTACTGAGATGTGGGAGCGGTTTTCTTACTATAGTATTCGCCCACTGTTAGTATTATTTATGGTCGCGACAGTAGGTAGCGGTGGTTTTGGCTTTGATGAGGTAACCGCTTCTGCCATCTATGGCATCTTTGCTGGTTCATTATATCTGGCAGCAGTACCAGGCGGTTGGCTGGCGGATAATTGGTTGGGCCAAGAGCGCGCTCTATGGTGGGGCAGTATCATTATTGCTTTGGGTCATTTATGTATCGCGCTTTCTGCTATGTTCGGCATGACGCTATTTTTTGTCGGTCTGATGTGTATTGTCTTGGGCTCAGGGTTATTCAAAACCTGTATCTCAGTGATGGTTGGGGCGTTGT
>JARIEH010000137.1 GCA_029256865.1 Psychrobacter sp. | reverse complement strand
TCTTTGCTAGCGTCTACCTCTGTCATCAATCCTTCAGCCAGTAATTCGTACATGGCGAGTCGCAGCATAGCTGCAGTGTTGCCCAGTTTGGCAGAGCTCTCTAACAGTATCAATGCCTGCTGGCGAGTCGTTTGATGCTGCTCTGAAAACAGCACCTGCTCGCGCGGTTTTTGTTGCCGTGCAATATGGCGCTCAAACTGATCCAGCGTTTTACATGCTTGTTGATATTCATCATTGCCTGCATTCTGTAACACGTCAATATCATCAAGCTCTGCAAGCAGCTGAATAAATATTTCTGCTGTTGGCGCTGCATGTTTAGCAGTCATTGGCACAGCATTTACCATTGGCTCATATGTTTGCGGTGATGGCAAACTCGTATTTGCAATATTACTATTAACTGCTGAGTATATAGAAACTGTGGTTTCGTCAGCTTGCTGTTGAGCTGATTGCTCTTGGATGCTGAGAGTTTTAATCCCACGCTCTGCTAAAACCTCTTCTGCAAGCACTCTTTTTGCCGTTAGCTTTTTTACACTAGCTTCGATTGTAGAGTCTTTTTGCCCAGAACTCTTTATCTCTACAAAAGGCTGCTCCAACTCTAATACTGAACGAGGCTCTGAATGTTCAGCAGGTGTTTTAGACGCTGTGGCACTGATATCATTAATCGGCGATCGATTGCGTACGGCTTGGTATAGGCCACTTGCGACTTGCTCACTACCTTGCACTGCCTGAAACTTGCGGTCGATATGGCCAAACAGTCTCTGACCTATTGGCTCTAATGCAAAAAACACCCTATCACTACCTAAAGCATCATCAGCTAAAACGTCACCTAAAGACTTATCACCATATATTACCGCCATTTGCTGATAAAAGTCATCGGCCGTTAAAGCCAGCTCAGGATAATGCTTTTTCAGCTCAAACTGACCATACCAATTCGGCAAACTGTGCCATTGCCTTGCCAATACTCGCCCCGCATAAAAAGCTAAAAACCATAATAAATGCTGATAACGATCATCACCTAATAGCCAGGCTTCATCCAAGCTATTTGACTTGGCATGATCACGGCGAATCTTTGAGAGCAGCGTATCTACTCGCTGCAGGCTTTCTAGCGTCTCATCTAAACCACATTCTTGTAGCTGCGCCTCATATGCAATGCCTCCAGCGATAGGCTGTGCTGCCACAAAGTCTTGCCAGTAACTCTCAGCCATATAATCAAGCGATGTTTTGGCTATTTGCTTATGAGTATGAGAATCAGTAGTTGCAGACATAAGGTGGACAAATCCTTTATATAAACATCAGTAATGATAAGTCGTATTGAACCTCTGGCCATGGCACTGACAAAAGCTATTTACGACTCTTCAACATGGCCTAAATTATACATTTATAACGACTATAACAGAGGACTAAACAAACGCACCACATTATCAAATAAGTGTTTGGAATTAGGACGCTGCTGCCATTCCTCTAGGCTTAGAAAACGACAGCTTTGCAGATACACTTCTTGGCAATCAGCGACTTGAGCGATCATTTCAGGGGTATAAATCGCCAAACTGACCTCCATGTTTAAATAAAAACTGCGCATATCAATATTTACCGTGCCAAACAGACAGTAGTCGTTATCGATCACCACCGTCTTGGCATGTAATAGTCCACCTTTGAACAGCGCAATCTTCACCCCAACTTCCAATAACTCTTGATAGTAGGCTTGTGAGGCGTGCTGTACCAAGAACGAATCCACCTTTTCTGGAATAATGAGCGTCACATCAACCCCACGCTTGGCTGCCGTGACCAAAGCTCCTGATAGAGGCTCATCAGGGACAAAGTATGGGGTAGTGATTTGAATGCGCTTGTTAGCACGATGAATCACCGTTACCAAGGTATTATAGATCACATGAGCCGTCAATTGCGGTGCTGAAGGAATCAGCTGCGCAAGCACATTATTCACGACAGGCATCTGTGGAATTAAAATCGATGTCGACCCTATTTCTGGTGTGACCTCATATGTATCATCACCCAACACCTCTATACGACTATTAATATCGTTAATGGTCGGGTTCAATACATATAACTTACGTGTGTAACTATTGACCCGTTGATGTAACGCATGCAGATTATCATTGTTTTCAGCACCTATATCCGTCACCACCACTTTGGCCATGGCCGTCGCGATACTAACGGGCTGCTGACTGACACTGCGTATCATCAAATCGATCCACTGCCCAACATTCTTGTCTTGTTTAAAATACCGAGGATCGACTAAATTAAAACTGCCGGTATAACCAACATATTCATCAATGACCACGATTTTCCGATGATTACGCAAATCTGAGCGTTTAAACAGTGTTTTGAGCAGTCCTACTGGCAATGATTGATGCACAAACACCCCAGCTCGCTCCAAAGCTCGATGCTCAGCACTGTTAAAAAAGCTAAAACTACCGACACTATCGACCAATAGATGGCACTCTATCCCGCGCTGGGCAGCCGCTTTTAGAGCTTTCAACACCTCCAGCACCTGCCCTTTAGGGTAGATGATATAAAACTCCATAAAAATAGTGCGTTTGGCATTTTCGATATCATGGATAAAATGATTAAAAATCGTCTGCGGAGACGTCAATAGCTGCATCTGATGCCCAGGAAACACCCCAAACCCTGTCCGGCGTGTACCAATACGACTGACGCCACTATAGTTCTCCGATAACAGCTCTTGTCCCTGATTGAATATCAAACGCTCACGCACTGCCATATCATTCATGAGCAGACTTGCCTGACCCATGCGCTCACGATAACGACGGCCAATCATCGGCTCACCCACTAAGATATAAGCGAAGAACCCTACCAAAGGCAGTATATACAAAACCGCTATCCACGCAATTGTCACCCCGATGTTGCGCTGTACCGACACCACACGTAAGGTCATCACTACCATTAGGATAATGTGTAATACCAACCCTATCCCTGCAAAGTCGCCCCACGACCATGCTGCGAAGTACTGCTCAGTAGTTAAAGCGTCTATGACGACCTCCATCAATCAAGATAAAACAAAAAACATAAGCAGTATAGTAGCTTTTAGCCATCAAACAATAGGTAACCATAATAAGCCTGTTTGTAGCAACGCTAATAAAACTCTGACTCAGGCTACTATAATTGATAGTATCCAGAGAATATTTATGCTTATTTGATAATATTATTAAAATATCATTTGACAGCCATGTGTAAATGTATATAATACACACCCACAGAGCGAGGCTTTAGTTAGCTATCTTCTGTTAAAAGCTTTTCAAAGGGTGACAGCTTTGAATATCAAAGCTTTTAAAATTTCCCCTTCAAGGAAAATTCTCTTGCGAAGCTAAAATTGCACTGCAATTTTTTAACGCTTCTCAGGGTGATTAGCTCAGTTGGTAGAGCGTCTGCCTTACACGCAGAATGTCGGCGGTTCGAATCCGTCATCACCCACCACTATTTAGTATAGTGTTTACACTAAGTGGCTAAATAAACTAAGACGACCTAAGCAGCGGTAGTTCAGTTGGTTAGAATACCGGCCTGTCACGCCGGGGGTCGCGGGTTCGAGTCCCGTCCGCTGCGCCATATATAAAACTTAGTTTGCCTTTTTAAGTTTAAGCAAAAGTTTCAACCTCAAGTATTAGTTTGCTTGAGGTTTTTTTGTGTCTGGATTTCTATTCAAGCCTTAGGCTGGCTTACTAAAGTATTGAAATTATTGCAACTGGTTAGCCCAAATATCGGTTTTTTAATCAGCCGCTACTAACAATATAGTACTTAACCTCAATCCTTGGTAAACAAGATACCTATTAGTAATAGTGCGTGT
>JARIEH010000179.1 GCA_029256865.1 Psychrobacter sp. | reverse complement strand
ATACGCTCGGTATGGTCTCGACTGACTTCAGGCTGAATCACAGTTGTTGTGCCTTCTGCCCACAGTCCAGCCAGTAATAAGCAAGATTTAATCTGCGCAGAAGCAACTGGCATATCATACTCTATGCCTTGTAGAGGTTTGCCAACACTATCTCGACCAGTGATACTAAGTGGCGCTGTGCCACTATGACCCGTACTTTGAATGACCGCACCCATGTCACGTAGCGGTGCTGCCACACGCTCCATCGGGCGCTTGTTTAAACTGGTATCACCTGTTAATACACTATCAAAAGTCTGTGCGGCTAAGATACCCGCTAGCAGACGCATACTGGTGCCTGAGTTGCCCATATATAATGGCGTTTTACTTGGCTTTAGACCGTTCATACCTACACCGTGAATGGTTAACTGCCCATTATCAGGACCTTCAATCGTCACGCCCATATCGCGGAACGCTTGCAAGGTTGCCAGTGCATCCTCACCTTCTAAAAATCCGGTGACGTGGGTAACACCCGTGGCAAGACTGCCAAGCATAATGCTGCGATGTGAGATGGACTTGTCACCAGGAATGGTAATCGTGCCCGAAACGCTGTTACTAGGAGAGATAAGGTATGACGCTGACATAGAAGAGGTATCCGTATAAGGGGTGCTGGCTAACATATGGCCAAAATGTCGCCGTGCGGCTTGCGCTCGGCCCAAAAGTCCCATCAGGGCGGTTGAATCATTATCGAGGATAAGCTGGCGCATCTCTTGTAGATAGACGCTATACTCATCAAGAGCGCTGACAATGGCGCTTTTATTGGCAAAAAATATATCATGCCACATTTTGGGATCACTAGCAGCAATACGGGTAAAGTCACGAAACCCGCCAGCGGCATAGCGAAACATATCTAAATTATCATCATGGCTTGCCAATTGTTCAACCAAATTGAACGCCAGCAGATGCGGCAAATGACTGGTATGTGCCAGTATCGAATCATGATGCTCGGCGGTCATCGGCATAACCGTTGCGCCGACCGCTTCCCAAAGCTGACGTAAGCCAGCAATCGCAGTAGCACTGGTCGTTGGTAGCTCACAAATGATAACACTATGATTGACAAACAATTCAGCGCGGCGAGCATGATACCCTGAATTTTCGGCACCAGCAATCGGATGTGCAGGTACAAAACCTGTAGGCAGTGATTGAAAGACAGCCTTAGCGGCATCTACGATATTAACTTTGGTGCTACAGACATCAGTGACAATACAATCAGTAGAAATCTGACCGCTCTCCATGGCGTTTTTAATATCGGCAAATACGGCTTGTGCCGCCTGTACTGGTACCGCAATGACAATTAAGTCACTGCCACTGACCACATCACTTAAAGTAGAACCACCAGCATCTAGTAAGCCGTGCTCAATGGCTTCTTCGATGCTGGGTGCATGTCTATCGACAGCCACCAACCGCTCACTTAAACCGTTGTTTTTAACGGCTTGTGCAAGGCTGGCACCGATCAATCCTAAGCCAATCACACAGACCTGTTTGAAGATTACTGACTCAGTACTGACAGGCGCAATCGGTTGTACATGTTTATTATTCTGATTATTTTTATCAAGACTCACGGCTTTTCTCGTTGAACATCCCACTCTCAGCCTATTTAAATTTATCTAGAGGCTCAAACTGGTGTCAGGTGTTGTAATGAATGAAAAATAGCTCTGCTACTTAGTTGTCTATTAAAATGGAGCGTAAAGTATCTATCAATCGCAAATTATCTTCTGCCACACCTACAGTGATACGTAACCAGTTTTTTAGACCATATGCGACCAATGGACGCACGATAACGCCCTGCTCTAATAACGCTTGATTGACCGTGATGGCGCTCACATCCTCCATCTCAACGTCTATTTCAACCATTATAAAGTTACCATATGACTTTACAAAACCCAAGCCTAACGCATCAAATTGCTTTTCTAACCAGTGCATTTGCTCTAGATTTGTTTCACGCACCTGCTCGATAAACCACTGATCAGCGAGAGCCGCTTGTGCAGCTGATAATCCAACTCGGCTAACATTAAAAGGCTGACGAATACGATTCAAAAGATCTGCGACTGGCGCTGAGCTAAGTGCATAACCAACACGCAAACCTGCCAGCCCATACGCTTTAGAAAAAGTACGCACGATGACCACATTATCAAACTCATCTAAAAGTACGCGGTTGTTACTTTCAGGGCTGTACTCTATATAGGCTTCATCCAAAACCACCAGTACTGAAGGTGGCAAACTACCGACAAACTGATGCAACTCATCTTGTTTAAGCTGGGTACCGGTTGGGTTATTTGGATTGGCGATAAAAACAATTTTAGTATTTGGATTCTCTTGAACGGCTTGAGCCATCGCCTTTAAGTCATGACCAAAGCGCTGTGCAGGCACTTCAATGCCAGTCGCTCCTTGCATCTTAGCCAACATAGAATACACCACAGAGGCATATTGGCTATAAACAATAGCGTCATCAGCACCGACGAAACTCCGTGCTAAAATATCAAGCAAATCATTGGAGCCATTGCCTAAAGTGATGCGCTCTATGTCTATATCGTTAAAGTCCGCAAGCGCCTGCTTGAGATAGTAGCCATTGCCATCTGGATAGCGTGCCAGCTGACCCAACTGCTCAGTAATGGCCAACGTCACTTGTGGTGAGCAGCCTATCGGGTTTTCATTACTGGCCAACTTGACCACATCAGAGATGCCATATTCACGAGTCAACTCTTCAACCGGCTTCCCTGTTTGATAAGGTGCCAACTCTAAGATACTGTCATAGGCAGGTACTAGCGGTGATAAATTTGACTCTGTCGACTGAGATGACTGCATGATTTATCCTTGGATGTGATAAGGCATTTGCTGTTGATTAATATCTGTTTGTTAATTATTGCTTATCAATGACTGCTCATTAATCACTGCTAGCACTTTGATAAATAATTTTATTAAGCCAGCTTTATAGCACTGCTTTTGGATAGGAACCTAGAATACGCAAATCTTTGACCAATGGGCGGATATCAGCAATCGCCGCACTCACATTTGGATCGTCAATATGACCATTCATATCAATGAAGAATACATACGCCCATTTATTTGGACGTTCAGGACGCGTCTCTATACTGGTCATTGATACGCCATGATAAGACAAAGGCTTTAATATTTCGATCAATGCACCCGCTTTATCATGCGCTGAAACCATAATTGAGGTTTTATCGTGTCCTGATGGCGCAATCGCTTCATGACCAATGACAAGGAATCGCGTCGTATTACTCGGGTTGTCTTCAATATTGCTATATAACTTATGCAGACCGTACTCTGCAGCGGCGACATCGCCTGCAATCGCGGCTGAATGCCATTCATTCTTGAGGCGGCGAGCGGCTTCACCGTTACTCGACACAGCGACACGCTCAACGTTAGGGAAGTTGACATCTAGCCAGTGGCGACATTGAGCCAGTGATTGCTGATGCGAGTAAATACGGCTCAAACCATCGATTTTGGTATGCTCAGCGACCAAAAAGTTCTGATGGATAGGTAGCTCAACTTCACCGATTATTTTTAATGTAGAAGATAAGAATCCATCCAACGTATGGTTGACCACGCCTTCTGAAGAGTTTTCAACTGGTACCACGCCATACATCGCCGTACCCGCCTCAACTTCACGAAATACATCGGTGATGGTGGTCAGGGGTACGGTGTCAGCGGCCTTACCAAAGTGCTTGAGCGCAGCAGCATGCGTAAAGGTACCGACAGGGCCCAAAAATGCAATACGTTGCGGTGCTTCTAGATCTAAGCACACCGACATGATTTCACGGAACAATCGTGCCATTTTTTCATCGGCGATAGGCCCTGTATTACGTGCCATCACGGCTTTTAAGACTTGTGCTTCGCGTTCAGGACGATAAAAAATAGGATTGTGATCAGCAGCATTATCGCTCTTGGCGGCATGGTCTTTTTTGACAACCGCCACTTGCTGAGCCAGCTTGGCACGGTTATTGATCAAGGTTTGAATTTCGCAATCCACCGCATCAATATTTTGACGCAGACGATTTAAAAACACTTGATCGGTTGAGGTATCATTGGCATCTGCAGCCGTTGGGTTTAGATTATCGATGTTTTGCTCTGATGACTGCTCACTCATTACCGCATATCCTTTTTCAAACGTATGATTTATTACTATGATTATATCGACCGCTCATACTATAGCAAAAACTGCGTACAGTGCCCATGCGTAAACGCAGGTAATTGCAGCAAAAGCTTTATATAGGGTATTCCTAATAATGATTGAATGATAGTTTTTAAGGATATTGGCTTAATATGGGTGTTCAAAGTCCATATCCGCTAAAACTACCCACTAAATTATGTTAAAGTCCATGGCTAAATACTGATTTATAAAATACTAACAGCATCGCTATCAATGAATAGCCACCGTTAACTGTTTTCAT
>JARIEH010000261.1 GCA_029256865.1 Psychrobacter sp. | reverse complement strand
AAAGCGGCAGATGCGATGGAAAGTGCTGCTAAAAAAATCAAAGAAGCACGTAAAGATAAATAACATCACTGTCTCCATAAAAAAACTGAGCTCAGGGCTCAGTTTTTTGTTTTTATTAAATTGATATATTTTTAGTTTAATGGCACACCAATCCGTTTGGCGACTTCTTCATAGCCTTCAATCACATCACCTAGTGACTGACGAAAGCGGTCTTTATCCAGCTTCTTCTTGGTCGTTTTATCCCAGATACGGCAACCATCGGGTGAAAACTCATCACCTAAGACGATACGATCATGGAATACGCCGAACTCCAGTTTAAAATCTACCAGTATTAAATCACCTGCATCAAATAGCTCTTTTAACACTTTGTTTACTTGGTGGCTCAGCTCTTCCATTTTCGCCAGTTGGGTTTCGGTTGCCCAATCAAGAGAAATAGAAATTGACTCATTGACCATTGGATCACCAAGGGCGTCATCTTTGTAGAACAGCTCATAAGTAGGCGGGGTCAATGCTTGCCCTTCTTCTAGACCTAAACGGCGAACCAAACTACCCGCGGCAAAATTACGCACCACGCATTCAACTGGAATCATATCCAAACGCTTGACCAACACTTCATCTTCAGATAGCTGTTTTTCAAAGTGAGTTTCAATACCAGCGTCAGCCAGCTTTTGCATAATAAAGGCATTAAAGCGGTTATTAACCACACCCTTGCGTGCTAATTGCTCGATACGCTTACCGTCAAGCGCTGAGGTATCATCACGGAAGTGTAAAACTAAAAGATCATTATCCTCTGTTTCATAGACAGATTTGGCCTTGCCTTTATACAGCAGTTGTTGCTTTTGCATTATGGGAGTTCCTGTTCGTTCAAGCTTATGGGGTAAAAACGCGCAGCTACCACTCAAAAAAAGAACGGTATGATTAAGGTTTAAAATTTATTTAGTAGGAGCAGTAATGACTGGAACGGTACGCTCTGGCTTTGGTAGTCGATATTGCTTACCCGAGTCATTTTGAAGTTCCAACGTATTTTTACCAAGATTTGGGGTCGGATACAAAGGTACAAACGGAGCCGCGTCTTGCGCTACAGGCAACTCTAACGGAGCCAGCTTTTTGCTTTGTTGATATTCCAAACTGCCATTGTCACGTTTACCCAGTACGCCTTTGGCGCTTTGGCAACCACTCAATACCAAGGTACTGCCTAATATAAGGGTAAATATAGCGGAAAAGGTTTTTGATGTCATTAATGATGTCTTCATCATATGCTCTCTCAGAGTTAGCAAGCAGTGCCTATATAGACGTGCGCTGACAATGTGTCAACTCAATACCTATAAAAGCGTCTTCTAGCCAAAATTTATAGTAAGTTTGCTCGTACTAAAGCTTGATCGATAGTGGCATGATGCTCTTCTGCAAGCCATACCAATGGTAAGCGGATACCCTTGTCTATCATGCCCATTTTATGCAAGGCATATTTAGCAGGAATCGGGCTTGATTCAATAAACAAATCACGGTGTAAGTGTTTGATGACATCATGCACGGTATTGGCAGCAGCAAAATCACCGCGCAAGGCAGCTGTAAAAGTCTCACTCATGGCCTTTGGTGCTACGTTGGCAGTGACTGAGATATTACCACTACCACCAACCTTCATTAAATCAAGCGCGGTCGCATCATCACCAGAGAGCACAACGATTCTATCCCCAACCGCTTTAATCAACTGCTCTCCGCGACCAACAGAACCTGTCGCATCTTTAATTGCCACGATATTATCAATATCTGCTAAGCGATCGACTGTTTCTTGGGCAATGTCTACGACCGTACGACCTGGTACGTTATACAGCATTTGCGGTATATCAACCGCATCGGCTATCGCTTTATAATGCTGAAACAGGCCTTCTTGTGGCGGCTTATTATAATAAGGCGCAACCAACAATGCACAGTCTGCACCCGCCTCTTTTGCATCTTTGGTCAGCTTAATAGCCTCAAGGGTATTATTAGCGCCAGTACCAGCAATGACGGGCACACGGCCTTTGACATGCTGTACAAAATAGCGAATCACATCACTGTGCTCTTGCATCGATAAGGTTGCAGACTCACCCGTCGTACCAACCGCAACGAGGCAATGCGTGCCTTGCTCGATTTGCCAATCTATGAGGTCTGCCAGACGTTTATAATCGACCGCTCCGTCAGGATGCATGGGCGTTATTAAGGCTACCATAGAGCCTTGTAGTCGGGTTTTGATATCGTCGTATGCTGTACTCATAACTGTGCCTTACTGGATTATCCTAGCTTTTATTAAAGCTATCGCATGATAGGTCATTTGCAAGCGCTGCTGCCTTGCTCAATATTAATACTGCTGGCCAGACACTCATTCAAACGCTGCGTCTATAAGCACAAGTTTCTATGCATGAGTATCTGGCTGACAGAGGGTGAAAACTACTGCAATAAATGACCGCTAGTGTAGCATATTTCTATTTACAGGCTCACTAACAAGTTTAGTCCCTGTATGGGTTTTATATTGGTTTTGATTTTACCGATCAGTTTAGCGCAATTACCGCATCCCGATAAAATATTTTGTCGATTATTAACGAATCGTCAACACATCGATGGTGGGGCGACGCACTCGAAACGGTAAGCCACGAGTACCAACACCACTACTTATAAAAACTTGGGCATTACTGTGTTGATATACCCCGCATTTATTATCAAAAGCGGTATCGGGCAATAATATAGTAGAAGCAAAGCTAGACTCACTGCTAGCAGCGTGATCCGTCTGCTGCGATGACAGTCGGCCAGATTGAGCGGGTTTTGCCGCCCCTGTAATCAATAGTGGCCTAGGCTGTATGGTTTTGGGTAAATCAGTAATACTATCAAATCTGGAGGCTAAGATAATCACTGGTAGCCTGGCATTTTCAATTTCAGTACATAGCGCTGCTTTGTCAGCAGCAATGATGATCTCGCTGTTGTTTTTGTTAACCGCACGGCTTTTAATGGTATTGCCTGTTTGTGATTTTTTGGATGCCAGTCCATCTGGGCATAGCAGCGTCTCTGCGATAGGTAAGCTATCGTCTTGAGGGTTTGGTTGTGGCATATCTTGCCAGCCACATAACATCGCCACTTTTGATGAGGTATCAGCACTCTGAGAGTGCGGACTGATCGTACTATTTTTATGATTCTTGGTTTTATGATGCTTATCTGCTATCGGTGATAGTGGCCGACACTGCTGACCGATATAGGTAATATCAAGTACATCAAACGCAGCAGCGAGCGTATCTTCTAATAACGGTTGTCCTTGCTTGGTTGTATTTATGGACTGATAGCGTAAATCTGATATGCTCATCACGGTATAAATGGGTTTATTGACCCCTTTAAACAACATCAATTGTCCAACCAGATCTGCACCTGGATAATAGAGCCAATCACCTGTGATCAACACCGCATCTACAGATAAGGCATTAATCGTAGTCACCAGCTTTCTTATATGCCGAGGCTTGCCACTGTAGAGGCCTATACGCAAATCCGCCAATACCGCTATGGTGAGTGGCGACTGTATACCAATATCGACGGCTTGATGATGTAGGCGTAAGCGATTCGGCTGCACAATAACGGCATAAAAATACAATCCCATCGCTATCACAG
>JARIEH010000190.1 GCA_029256865.1 Psychrobacter sp. | reverse complement strand
CAGTAGATAACAGCACTATGTAACAGTTTGATATTTGTATTTTGCTTTCTTTTCTTTTAAGGTGACGTACTATAGTACGTTCTGACACTTAAGTTCATTTAATGAGATATAATTTACTGTCGAGCATACGTATAATTATGAGTTTCGATTCTGATGATAAGAAAGCCTTGCATTTGAAAATACGAGGAAATGTCTCAGCTTATTACGTTCTGGTTTGAATAAACCCCACTTTCAATTACTTAGGATTACCTGCCATGTCTGCTTTATCTGAGCTACAACAACACTTAACACGCTATTGGGCCCTACCTTCTCATGAAAACGCGGAATTAAAGGCCAAGCTCAATGAAGTACAGGCATGGCAACGCGCTCGTATTCAACAGACCCATAAAGATGTTTTTGAACAGAAAAAAAACAAGCCAATGGCCAACTATTTTCTCACTCAACTGTATGGTGGGGATGAGTTTAAATTGTTAGCTGAGCAGTTAGAACGTATTCTACCGAAAGCCAAAAGGCTTGAAAGCCTGACTAAAGAATCTGTATTACAAACAGGCAGCATGGCCATTCAAGCAGCTATCTTAGCGATTGAGTTAGACATGCATTTAGCACAGTGGTTCATCGATCAAAAACTAGAAATAAATGAAGAAAACATGCTCGCCGCTTACCAAGCTGTTGATGAAGCAGAAGCACGCCGTACTCAGATTGAAAACCTAAAAGAAGTCTGCTATCGCACTGACAAATACCTGAACTCATTTATATTACGTAAAGTGTTTTCACTGACTAAAGGCACTGCTTATCGTCATAACTTTCAGCCTTTGTATGACTTCATTGATGCCGGCTTTATTGCGATGAAACCCCTTGATAGTGTCGCAAGTTTCATCGAGCCTTTCTGTGAGCGTGAACTTATGATCATAGACCAAGTCCACAGTACGGATAAGGACAATAATAAATCAGCGTTTGATGTATCATAGGATTCATCATAACCTTTAGCTAGTGATAGCAGTCTTAGATAATCATAAAAGCAAGTAACAGGATACCTTCATGACCGACAATTCAAACACTGATATAGCTCCTAACAAAGCCGCTGCAAACGAGCATTTACAGGATAAACTGGTTCAAGACAGTATTACTAATAATCAGAAAATTACGGACAAGGTAAAAGCAAGTCATAACACTGAGTTTACTCAAGTACAAGATTTGCCTACAGGAACGCCTCAAGGTCAACAAACGACTGTGTCAAAGAACAACACCAACATAAGTCATACTTCAGGGTCAGAAAAATCTCAAACATCTAAGCAAACAGCTTTCAATCAACGTGATGATATCCATAATCCTCACACCCTTGATACCGATGGCGCAGAAGAAACCCACTTCGGCTATAAGACGGTTAATAAGGCTGAAAAACAAGCCCGTGTGGCAGATGTTTTTACCTCAGTCGCTAAGAAGTACGACATCATGAACGACTTGATGTCTTTTGGCATTCATCGTCTCTGGAAACGTTTTGCCATTAGCCTGTCAGGTGTACGCGCTGGTCAACAGGTACTTGATATTGCTGGCGGCACAGGTGATCTGGCAAAAGTATTTAGCCGTGAAGTGGGCCGTAATGGTCATGTGGTCTTGTCAGATATCAACGCCGCCATGTTAGAAGTTGGCCGCGAACGTCTGATTAACGCAGGCTGCAACAACGTTGACTTTGTTCTTGCCAATGCTGAGACGCTTGCGCCATTTGAAGATGAAAGTTTTGATCTGGTGACCATTAGCTTTGGCTTACGTAATGTCACTGATAAAGATGCCGCCCTACGTTCAATGTATCGTGTATTAAAACCAGGCGGTCGCTTGCTGATCCTTGAGTTCTCAAAACCTGTCTTTGAGCCGTTATCGAAAGCTTATGACTTGTATTCTTTTACTGCCCTCCCACTTATGGGCAAACTTGTCGCCAATGATGCGGAGAGTTATCAATATCTGGCCGAATCTATTCGCATGCATCCTGATCAGCAAACCTTAAAGCAGATGATGGAACAAGCAGGCTTCGAGAACTGTGATTATCATAATTTAACGGCGGGTATCGTTGCTGTGCATCGCGGCTTTAAAGCTTAATAGGTTCTGTCTAGTTGGTTCTAGTTATTTATTATTCTACAGATTTATTAAGTTAGAAAATGAATAATAAAGCTAACAATGCAGACCCATTATGAGAATGAATCCCTTTAAAAAGTGAGAGTATTATGCTAACTGTATTACTTTTGGCCAGTGCCGAAAAGCTGATTAATATGGCCATTGCCAGCGATGAAATTACTAAGGCTGGACTCAAACCGCTTGCTGGTAAAGTGCTGCGGTTTAATATGGCGATGCCTGAAGTGCACTTAGATGTTTTGTTCAATCATGAGCATCTGCGTTTTGAGCCTCTCACTGCTAATACGGTATTTGAGCCACGTGGGCAGAGCTTTGGAGCACGTACTAATGAACGTCAACAGGCGGATATAGATAGAGCGCGCATTGGCCATAGCGCTCCAGACTGCACCATCAGTGTTGAAAATCCTGCTCAATTACTCAATCTGATGCGCGGTGCGGAAGGCAATCTACCCATTACTGGCGACTATAAAGTGCTGATGCAGCTCAAGCAATTGGTTGCAGGATTTGATCCTGATATTGCCGGTCAGCTTGAGCCTTTCATTGGTAAACCAACAGCCAGCCAGTTACAGCTACTAATTTCGCAGCTAAAAGGCAGCTTTCGCCATACTGCCAAGCGCGCCTTTGACGATGTGAGTGATTGGGCCAATGATATAGCAGGCAATAGCGAGCCTGATCCTGCGGAGAAAGCAGAAGCGAACAGTCTCAAGCAGCAAATTCTTAAGTTACGTGCTGATGTTGAGCGCGAAGAGGCACGGTTAGCTGCGATTAAAGCTGAACAGGCGCGTTTGCTCCATAAGCAAAATCAGCAATAACCAGGCGCTCCACCTACCTTATTTTCGTCTTTCTCTAGAGTATTCATAACCCATGCTATTATCTCACCGTGCCCGTTTATTTGAGCTTTGGCGCATCGCGGCAAGCTATCGTATTGATACCCATCTGCCCCTTGATGAAGCCCCGCAGCTACAGCCTATCGCACGTATGATTCGCCTACACCCTGCCGCTTGGGGTAAAAAGCATCAACCAAACGCCATTAAATATGCGCTTGAGGATATGGGCACGCTATTTTTAAAGCTCGGACAGCTGCTTTCTACTCGTCGCGATTTGGTCATTCCAGAAATCATCGAGCAATTGATTCAGTTGCAGGACAAGGTAAAATCCTTTGATGCTGATATTGCCATCGCTCAAATTCAAGACCCCAAGCACGGTCTTGGCCAGTCTATTGAGACATTGTTCACACGCTTTGATGTCAAACCCTTAGCCGCTGCCTCCATTGCTCAAGTACACACTGCTGCCCTACATGATGGCCGCGAAGTGGTGATCAAAGTCGTTCGCCCTGACATCCGTACTACTATTGTCTCTGACTTTGAATTGCTGCGTGAGCTTGCGAGCTGGGCATCAGCGCGTATAGAGGCTGCACGCGCCATACATATCATTGATCTCGTCGAAGATTATCGACAAGTGATGCTCAATGAGTTGGATTTGACCCTAGAGGCGAGCAATACCACGCAAATGCGTAATAACTTCTTGGGCTCAGCATTGATGTATGTGCCTGAAGTATATGATGCGTCAAAAAACGTCATGGTGATGGAGCGTATTCAAGGCGTGCCCATCTCACAGATTGAGATATTTGATCAACTTGGCTATGACCGCGCAGCACTCGCAGAAAAAGGCTTAACGATTTTCTTCACTCAAGTCTTTCGTGACAACTTCTTTCATGCCGACATGCACCCTGGTAATGTCTTCGTTGAAACGCCTCCTGTCAAGACACTCAGTGCGGCTATGGCCCCTGTCGATCTGGGTCATGAGCCACGCTATATCGGTCTTGATTGCGCTATTATGGGTACCTTGTCCAAAGATGACCAGATGATTGTGGCGCGAATGCTTTTGGCAGTGATGAACAATAACTTTACTGCGATGGTTGATATCGTAAGCCGCGCGGGCTGGATACCACCGAACTCAGACAAACATGCATTAATGCGTGATATGAAACGTACTGTCGGCCCAATGCTGCAAAAATCCATCAATGAGATCGATTTTGCGGGCGTATTGATGCAAATACTGGACATTGCGCGTCGCCATCATATGAGTATCCCGCCACAGCTTATGTTGCTACTCAAAACCTTAGTACACGTTGAGGGTTTGGGTCGCGAGTTATATCCTGAGCTGGATATTTGGTCACTGGCTAAACCAATTCTGAGCAGCTGGATTAAAGAACAACTCGATCCTATGCGTAACTTGCAACAACTGCGTACGCAGCTTCCAGAGATCTTATTATCAACGACTGACATACCCAAATTATTAGATCAAGGCTTACAAAGCCTAGCCTCTCAAGGCTCACGTCAAGACAGTCAGCTGCGGGAGATGCAGCAAATACGTGCAGACATGTTGAATGATCGTCGCCGTGACTGGTTAGCCTTAGCAGGTTTTGGCGTCAGTATCGCTATCGCTACTCAAGTTGGTTGGTTCGCACCCATCTTTTATATCCTAGCGATGTTGGCTGTTGTTTGGCGTATCTTAGCGTAACCTTCATTAGGAATTATCTATGTCTACTTCTGACGTTCAAACTGCCCCTCTCACCAACGAGCTTCATATCAATAACAATCATAAAGACCGCTGTGATACCTATAATCATGATGCTGCCATCAAAGCGCTGCAAGCGCAATTTGGTGACAAGCTAAGTACCAACTTGACTATACGTGAGCAGCATGGTCATACCATGACTTGGCTTGCCAATCAGCCACCAGATGCTGTATTGACCGCGCAGGATAAACACGATGTTGCAAAAGCCGTAGCGATTTGCAATCAATACAAAATGCCAGTCATTGCCTTTGGTATTGGCTCATCCTTAGAAGGTCAGCTAAATGCGCCTTATGGTGGCCTGTGTATTGATATGCATGCGCTCGATGCTATCGTGCAGGTGAATAATGAAGATCTAACGGTAACCGTACAGCCTGGTGTCACACGCGAACAACTCAATCACTATTTACGTGATACAGGGTTATTTTTCCCCATAGATCCAGGTGCCAATGCCAGTATCGGTGGCATGGTTGCTACCCGTGCCTCAGGCACCAATGCTGTTCGCTATGGCACCATGAAGGATGTGGTACTTGCGCTCGAAGTAGTGACAGCGAGCGGAGACATTATTCGCACGGGGACGCGTGCAAAGAAATCTGCTGCAGGCTATGATTTAACTCGCTTAATGATTGGCTCAGAGGGCACGCTGGGTATCGTGACCGAGGTGACGCTGAAACTGTTTGGCATCAACGAATGTATTGGTAGTGGACTTTGTCATTTCCCGACGATTGAAGATGCCTGTCAGGCGGTGATGCTCACCATTC
>JARIEH010000327.1 GCA_029256865.1 Psychrobacter sp. | reverse complement strand
CTCTTTAGGCCGCAAGCAGCGTCTGCAAACAGCGCTTGCTACTCGTCCGCAGTTGGGTAAAAAGCTCTATCAAACCTTGGGTATTCCCGTATGGCTACGCGACAGCTGGGTGGTTGTCAGTGTCATCAATACTGATAGCGATATCGATAATTATGATGGCTTGCCGCTATTGTTACTATCACCATTTAAAAGCTGGATTCTGGGCGTTAAAAAAACAGAGAGCAATAAGGTAAATGAGCAAATAACCATCGCTATAAAAAACACCTTACATATCCATGGTTAGGGCATGAATCATCTTGCTATTTTGCCCGACAATTTCTCTCAAACAGACGTTTTAGAAGTTCGATAAGTAAATGAGAGCACGCTAAAAAATACTTTTGGGCTTGTACTTAAGTGACTGAAGGCCATAATAATTTCTCAAACAGCGGCCATGTCAGTATGGTAAACTGAGTGTCATTTTATATCGCGCCTTGAATACTTTTGAGTTTTTAGTAGGAAACGATCATGTCCGTATTAGAGAATAAAAAAATCAGTTTTATCGGTGGCGGGAATATGGCACAGGCTTTGATCAGCGGGCTTGTTGCCTGCGGTGTCAAGCCTGAACTGATTACAGTATCAGCGCCTAGTACCGCGACGCGTCAGCAATATTCCGAGCAGAATATGAACACCGTTGACTCAAATGTAGATCCAAAGGCTGCGGTTATCGGCGCCGATGTCGTGGTATTGGCGGTCAAGCCACAAGTCATGAGAGAGGTAGTCAGTGAGTTTGCGGATGCTTTAGACAGTCAACTGGTCATCTCAGTAGCAGCAGGCTTATCAACTGAGCTTCTGTCGAACATGCTAGGGGGTTATCGCAATATTGTTCGAGCCATGCCCAATACGCCTTCTCAAATACAAATGGGCGCAACTGGCCTATACGCGACTGATGATATCAGCGAGTTACAAAAGCAGCTGGCGACAGCCGTCATGGAAGCTTCTGGTCTGGCCATGTGGGTCGATGATGAAACACATATGCACGCAGTAACGGCGGTTGCAGGCTCTGCACCAGCTTATGTATTCTACTTTATCGAGTCGATGATCGATGGCGCCGTTGCTTTAGGGCTCGATAAAGAGCAAGCATCCACATTGGCGATGCAGACGGTATTGGGTGCGGCACAGATGGCCATCAATAGTGCGGACAGTCCAGCCGAGCTACGCCGCAAAGTGATGTCACCAAAAGGCACGACCCAAGCAGCTATTGAGTCCATGCAAGCCAATGAGATTGGGCATCAAATCGGTGAGGCTATGCAAGCCTGCTATGATCGTAGCCAAGCCCTTAGCGAAGAGATGAAGTAAGCGAGCCAAACTTTCCGTCGTCAGCTTCCTTTATAAAAAACCCACTGCTATAACAGCATTTGTTAATAATGGCACATTGAGTAGCACTTCATGAATAATATGTTATTACAAGTTTTTGATTTAATTACTACCTTCGCCATGCTGCTGGTCTTCATCCGTTTTATGCTGCAGTTTGCA
>JARIEH010000071.1 GCA_029256865.1 Psychrobacter sp. | reverse complement strand
CGGATATCGACGATGATTAACTCTGGCTCCATGTCCTTTAATAGATAACCATCTACCCCTAGCTTGAGCGCCTCTTGGACATCTTCACCAGTGTCAGAGACGGTGAAGAGCAGCGTTTTTACCTCGATATTTCTGGCTTTGATTTCTTTAAGCGTTTCAAGCCCTGTTAATATCGGCATTTTATGATCTAAGATGACCAAATCAACCTCGTTGTTTTCTAAAAACGCCAACGCTTCCCGTCCATTACTGGCCTCACCAATGACTTCCACGTCATCTTCAAGTCCCAACAGCTCTGCCACCCCTCGGCGTAGCATGGGATGATCATCGACTAATAACAGCTTGGCGGGAGAAGTGGCGGTATAAACTTTAATACTCATAACATACTCACAAACTAAAAACGTATACAAAGTAAGATTTTGAGATCTCTAGCTCTTTGCGTGGACTCGTTATCGATACGGCTGGCGACTTATAAAGTCGTATATTCATCAAAAAAACTCGGGGTAAAGGTCGTCGTGATTATCGTGCCAGTAGGTTGGTTATTCGATAACGTCACACTCCCGTCTAAGTGGCGGGCGCGCTCTTGCATAATCATTAAACCATGATGCTGAGTCTGATCGACACTACCTGAGATACCGATGCCATCATCTATGATCTGCATCACAATATGTTCATCGGTATCATCATAGCCAAGCTCAATGGTGACGTTTGTTGCTTTAGCGTGTCTGCTAATATTTGAGAGCGCCTCGCGTGCAATTTGCAGCAAGTTGACCTGTTCATTGGCATTTAAACTCAGAGTCATCACCTTATTACTGACCACCACCTCAAAGCTGCCTTTTGCAGCAAACTCATTGGCGGCTTCATGCAAAGCATCATCGAAATTATCACTATCAATGGTCAGACGAAAAGTAATCAGCAGATCTCGCAGTTGTTGATACGCTGAATTAAGACCTGCTTTTATTTGCTCGAGGTGCTGCGAGATAGCGCTGGCACATTCTTTATCAGAGACCTTGCTAACATGTCTTTCTAAAACGCTGACTTGAATCTTAAGATAAGACAACGACTGCGCCAAAGAGTCATGTAACTCTCTTGCAATAGTAGAGCGTTCTTCGAATAAAATGAGCTGATGCTCCTGTTGTCTTTGCTTACGCAGAGATAGGGCGGTACTGATCAGGTTGGTGAGGGCGATAATAAGCTCGCTATTTTCAGTATCGAGATAAGTGCTGTCTATTTCTATCATTTTAATACGCTGAGAGGATGCGACAGATTTTTTAGGGCTATTTGCTTCAGAGCTGCTCATTGCAGAGTTATGCATTTCAGAGCTATTGGCTTTATAATCATCTGCTTGATGACTCGCTGACTTATTGTCATTGGAATTAAGGTTGCTGCTCACCATCAAGATAGACTTAGGTCGCACCTTTAATTCGCCAAATTCATCATTTTGATGGGCGATGGGATAGGTTTGAGTATAGATGTCTTCTTTGATCGCGCAGTTATCACAATTGAGCTTACTACAGAGCTCCTTCATTTTGTCATCGTGGAGAGCGATAGAGTCTTTATTATGGAGGGTGCTGTTTTGGATACATAAGGTGAAGTCCAAATGTGGAAAAATCTCACCGAAGTCGGTAATGAGGCTATCAAGCTTATGTAGACTCACTTTGTTGGTCGTGAGCTGTTTGGAGAAATTATAAAACAGCGATAGCACTTCGTTGGCCTTGACGAGGTGCTGAGTTTTTATGTTCACATCATTATTAAGTGAGTGCTGGTAAGTCTCAATGGTGCTCGCCATATCATTAAAAGACGCGCCGAGGGCATTGAATTCTTCATAGCCTGCGATAGAGACCCTGACACTGTGCTGGTTTTGTTTGAACTGTTGGTTGGCTTTGATCAACTGCTGCACAGGTATCAATACATTTCTGCGCAGCTTATACATTCCCACCAACATAATGATAATAGTCAGCAGGATAGAAGCAACTTGTAGCGACTGCTGCCATGTCTGGCGCTGCTCGTTTCTATATTGTAATTCACTGACAAAGCGGTTCACATCTTCAATATATTGAGAAGAGAGGGTATAAAAACCTTGCTTGTTTTGTGACAACAACGCCGGTTTTAAGGTGTTAAACCATTGGCTTTCAATTTTATCGAGTTGGCTATTTATGACTGTATGCTGGTTTGCATAATGGAGTTGATACTCCCGCAAGCTTGCTAGTCGGTTCTCCATATCTTCAACCAGAGACAGGATGGTCGTTGGCTTAGTTTGGGTCTGAGGGTGTTGGTTGGCGTTATCATCGGCGGCAAGGCTCATGTCTAAATCTGCAAAATAGTCATTATCAAAACTATCTGCCAGCTGAAAATTGATACGATAAGTTGCCATCCGTATAGAGCCTGCGTTATTGATGGCTTGCGCATCCGCTTGTGATACCCAAGCCAACATCCCGCTACTTAAGGCCGAGATGAGGCACAAGGCAGAGATGGCGAATACGGCTGCCCAAGCACGCACGGGTAAAGAGTGGCGTAATATACGGTTTATCATCAATGAGCGTTCACCTATCAACAGAACAGGTCTTGAAAAACATGCGCTTTCACTACCTGCAGCTATGAATTTAATTGACTCCTATCATCAAGGAGCCAAGCCTCAATATACCCCTTTAAGCCATCAGTATACCACTATGTATGAATACTCATAATGAGACAAACAAAGTACTGTGAGTCATCATTCTTATTAATCCATCAATGAGTCATCAAGCTGAAAGATCGTGGTAGTCGATCACTTTTTAAGATAAAACCCTAGGGCGACTGCGTTTTTATAGCGGCTTAGCATTATAAATTAATGATATAAAAATACCGATGCTAACTAAGCATAGACGATATTAAGTGAGGAACAACATGAGCAATAAATACAACGTCAAAGGTGGTAAGCTCATTACTGATTGGCGGCCTGAAGTCGAAGAGTTTTGGGAAGGGGGTGGTAACAAAGTCGCCAATCGTAATTTATGGATATCGATACCAGCGTTATTACTGGCTTTTGCCGTGTGGATGGTATGGAGTGCGGTCATCGTCAACCTACCAGAGATTGGTTTTGCGTTTGATGATGGTCAACTGTTTTGGCTGGCGGCTTTGCCTGGATTGACGGGTGCAACGCTGCGCATATTTTACTCTTTTTTGGTGCCTATCTATGGTGGTAGGCGTTGGACAGCAATCTCAACCGCCTCCTTACTTATCCCTGCATTATGGATGGGTTTTGCGGTACAAAATCCTGAAACGCCTTTTAGTGTCTTTGCCATCATCGCGCTGTTATGCGGCTTGGGCGGCGCTAATTTCTCCTCATCGATGTCCAATATCTCCTTCTTTTACCCTAAAGCCAAACAAGGCACCGCACTTGGTCTGAACGCAGGACTGGGTAACTTAGGGGTGTCGGTCATGCAGTTCGTGGTGCCTGCCGTCATTGGCCTAGGCATATTTGGTGCCTTGGGCGGCGCACCGCAAATAACAGCAACCGGCAAAGCGCTTTATCTGCAAAATGCTGGGTTTATTTGGGTGCCGTTTATCGCGTTAATATCTATAGCAGCATGGTTCATGATGAACGATATCTCCTCTGCTAAAGCGTCTTTTAAAGACCAATCGGTTATCTTTAAGCGTAAGCACAATTGGATCATGTGCATCCTGTATATGGCCACTTTTGGTTCGTTTATTGGGTTTTCGGCTGCATTTCCGATGCTGATCAAAAGCTCTTTCCCTGAGATTAGTGCGCTAAAATTCGCCTTTTTAGGACCCTTAGTCGGTGCGCTATTTCGCCCATTAGGCGGGTGGATTGCTGATAAAGTAGGCGGTGCTAGAGTCACTTTTTGGAACTATATTGTCATGGTATTAGCCGTCATGTCGGTGATGTATTTCTTACCGAGTGAGAGTCATACTGGCAGCTTTAGTGGCTACTTCATCTCTTTTATGGTGTTATTTATCACTACAGGCATTGGTAACGGCTCTACTTTTAGTATGATTCCGGTTATTTTCAAGACTTTTTTAGAGCGCCTAAAACCCACTAAGGTTGGCACAGAAGAGCTGTTTATTGAGATACGTAAAGAGTCTGCTGCGGTGGTTGGCTTTACCGCCGCGATTGCCGCTTATGGTGCCTTCTTTGTGCCGAAGATGTTTGGCTCAGGCTTAGGGGTAAATGGCACATTCATCGC
>JARIEH010000083.1 GCA_029256865.1 Psychrobacter sp. | reverse complement strand
ATAAGATGGCATTAGATGCCATGCCGTCAGAAACTCTATTAATCAATAGTGCCCGTGGCCCGGTGATCGATACAACCGCATTGCAGGCTGACATTGAGACTAACGCGCGCCAAGTAGTGCTCGATGTGTTTGAGCATGAGCCACAAGTCTCTGAGTTGTTATTATCCAAGCTGGCTCTCGCCACACCGCATATCGCCGGCTATACCTTGGAAGGTAAGCTGCGTGGTACGCAAATGATCTACGATGCATTATGTGAAGTGCTTGCCGTTACGCCGATACAGTCTATGCAGCAATTATTACCCGTCAATATGTATTTATGGTCGGAGCTAAAGGAGCATGCAGATAGGCTTGTGAAGTTTTATGACATTAAGCAGGATGATAAACAGCTACGCGCAAAAGTCACCAATGGACAGGTGAGTGGTGCTGACTTTGATCAGCTGCGCCGTGATTATCATTTACGCCGTGAATGGCAATTTTAGAAGCTGAAGCATAAAAGCTAAATATGAAACCTATTGTTAATAAGTCGCAGTCAATATTAATGAGTCAACCTAGTAATATTTCTACCGATAAACTCGCTGGCAAGTATGCCCCGACCATGACACTGGTGATGGCACAAAAGCGGGCGCAATTCATGAGCAATATCCGCCAGTTTTTTGCCAGTCGTCAAGTACTTGAAGTGCAAACGCCACTTTTATCACGAGCAGGCAATACCGATACATTCTTGCAGTCAGTCGCCGCGCAAGTCACTTATCAAGATAGGCCACGCACTTACTATCTGCATACGTCGCCTGAGTTTGCGATGAAGCGTTTACTCGCCAGCTGGCAGGTGCCTATGTATCAGATTTGCCCTGTATTTCGTGATAACGAGATAGGCGTACGACATAACATTGAGTTTACCATGCTTGAGTGGTATCAGCCGAATCATAGACTGAACGACTTAGCCGACGAATTGGGTCAGTTGTTGGAAATGTTATACGGCTATCCAGTAGTGCTGAATCACTATCGTTATGTTGATGCGTTTATGGATTTTTTGGGGATTCATCCGCTCAATGCCAGTATTGAAGCACTAGAAGCTATAGCTGAAGATAAAGGTTTAGTAGGTTTTGATTTCAGTACTGAGAGCGATGATAAAGAGGACCGTCGGCAAGGATGGCTAGATCTGTTATTCAGTCATGCTGTCGAGCCAAATCTTGGTCATGATCTGCCAACCCTCATCATAGATTATCCGCCTGCGACGGCTGCACTGGCAAAAACTGATATAGATAAAGACGGCAACCTAGTCGCTAAGCGCTTTGAGCTCTATATCAATGGTATTGAGATTGCCAATGCTTATGATGAGCTGGCAGACGGGGCATTATTAAAGCAACGCTTTGAGCAGGATAACCTGTCACGTCAACGTCATGGCTTACCGCAAATGCCTATCGATGAGCATTTATTAGCGGCGTCTGATGACTTACTACCGTGTAGCGGTATCGCAGTTGGTATCGATAGACTGCTGATGGTGATAACAGGAGCCTCTTGTTTAGAAGAGGTCATTGCCTTTCCAAGTGGTTTAGCATAGTTGCTCGCTAATGGATTTTGGCGTAGTTGCGGGTTATCTAAAAAGCCCATAATAAAAAAGCGAGTAAACCAAAAGGCTTACTCGCTTCTTCTTTATTTATATACTGTATAGCTACACACTCTTTATCATGACTTTTGTTTGTTACAGCTTTGCGATAGCTTCTTCAATAGCGGTTTCACCGTTATGCATACTAAAGACTTTCTTGGTCGTATTGCTTGCATTTAACACGGCAGCTAACGTAGCAGCCACATCTGCAATTGAGTTTTCACCCGCATTGTCATCGTTGAGGATTATTTTTCCAGTGGCTTCACGCTCTTTTAGTGCCCCTGCTTGAACGATGGTGTAATCAAGGTTGCTATTATTGACCAACCACTGATCGGCATAATGCTTACAGATATAGTATTCTTTTAAGTCTGCAATACCAGAATGGTTCCATTTACTGGTATCTAAAGAAAACACCGTGCTCAGCATGATATAGCGTTTGATACCTTTATCCTTTACTGCTTGCATGGTCTTAACCGCACCATGTAAATCTACTTCTAATATATCTTTACCACCAGAGCCTGCGACAAAATAGACAGCATCGATATCTTGATCAATTTGTTTTTGAATCGCGTCTTTTTCAGCGGTAATGTCTAAATCTAACTGGCTATAATTGTCATCGTTAAATAAATTTTCTTCCTGACGAGTTGTGCCAATCACTTGATGATTATCCGCTAATAACTGCTTGACCAAATCTGTACCTACGCGACCACTTGCGCCAATCACTAAAATTTTCATCATCATTCCTATTTTTATATGAACTTTATATGCGTTATCTTTATTTTAAGATTTACTACTTAAAACCAGTTGTTTAAAACTGATTGTTTTTAAAAGCTGCATATAGCGTAACAACAATGATGAGCATACTTCGTTATGAAGCGTGCCGTTTGCATAGTGTTTGGTTATGGAGTGTATAGGGTTTGCAAGGCCACCCTTTATGAGAATAAAGGGTTTTTAAGAAGAACCAGAAGAGTTGTTTTCAAGACTGATGAGTAAGAAAGTTATCTAACCAAGCGATTAAGACCATCGGCAAAGGCTTTTTTATCACGGTCACCATAAGGCTTTTGCCCGCTCATTTCTTGTAGCTCTAGCACGCCAGTGCCACGCATGGTATCCATGAAGTCGCGCATATTAAGCTTTTGCTTAATATTGTTTTTGTCGTAGACCACCCCGCGCGTGGTCAAAACCATACCACCTTTGTCCAAAATATCATTGGCCAATGGAATGTCGCTGGTGATGGCTAAGTCGCCTGGCTGGATTTGCTCAACGATATAATCATCGGCTTTATCAAACCCTGATTGTACCACTGTCATAACGAGCAGGGGTGATTTGCGCAGTTTGATCGGCTGATTGGCGACAAATATCGCCACCGTTTGCGTGCGTTCAGCCGTTTTGATAATCAAATCTTTGGCAATCAATGGTACCGAGTCAGCATCTACCCAAATCTGCATTATTTTTTTGCCTTTTCTGTTTTTGCCTTAATCTTTTTAATACTATCCACTTTGCTATCTACACTTGCTAAGTCAACGTTTTCGACAGCTATCTCGCTATTAAGATCTTTAGCCTCTTGGGCAGGGGTCTCATTTTTCTGCTCCTGACTCTCTTGAGTAGGTGCGATAGGTGGATATTCTTTGTCTAAGCCAACCTTATTGGGTAACACGGCGACCAGTTTTGCCATGGAAGGCTCTAAGTCGGTAACGTCATTAGGCATCAAGGTAATGTGGCCAATTTTGCGATCTTCACGCTCCGCCTTGTGGTAGCTATGATAATGCGCACCATCGATAGCCAGTACGTCACTAATATCAGGATATTGTCCCAGCACGTTGACCATAATCGCAGGATGGACGTTATCGGTATCACCCAAAGGCAAGTTGACGACCGCACGGATATGGTTTTCGAATTGACTGGTAATCGCCCCTTCAATACTCCAGTGTCCAGAGTTGTGCACGCGTGGGGCAATCTCGTTGGCAAGCAG
>JARIEH010000014.1 GCA_029256865.1 Psychrobacter sp. | reverse complement strand
AGATATGAGACATTGCGCTCATAAAACAGCCTATATATGATTATTTAAAAATAATATTGTTGTAATTACCAGTGATCGCTTATGTAGTAAGAAATTTATAGGGAGCGCAAATATTAAATTTGCTTATGAAATAAAGACTTACGATCAGACACCCATCCTTGGCTTACCACACATAACAATTTAGCTTAACTGATATAATCGAGCAGTTAAAGATAGAAAGCTTAACCTCACACTATATTTGTGTGATAAGTTGTTATTTTAGAGATAAATGTTAACAAAGACTGTACATTGAACGGATAAATTTTCTGTAATCGTGGCTCCTAAAACCAGTATTTGTTATGATGGCAACCAAATCAGATCATGAAAATATTTTTACCACTCGTTTTTCAACTTGAGAGTATTCTATGAAAAAAATCACAACTTTAACCATCAGTGCGCTAGCCAGTGCGATGTTATTAGCGACAGGCTGTAGTACAAATAATGGCAACCAAGAAAGCGCGGCAAAAAGCGTTTCTATCACTGAGCAAAGCCCAGCAACAGAAAAAGTAGGCTATAGCTTGGGCTTTATGATGGCAGAAGGTAATAAAGAGGCCGTACAAGACTTGAATCTGGATACTTTTGAGCAAGGCTTCCGCGATGGTTATGAAGGCAAAGAATCCGCTTTGACCCAAGAGCAGATGGAAGAAGTGCTTATGACCTATCAGAAAGAGCAAGAAGAGAAGTTTGTAAAAGACATGCAGAGCAAAGCTGAAGATAATAAAACCAAAGGTGCAGCATTCTTAGCAGAAAATGCTAAGAAAGAAGGCGTAAAACAAACTGCGACTGGCTTACAGTATAAAGTTTTAGAAGCTGGTACTGGTAAAACGCCAAAAGCGACCGACATCGTTGAAGTCAACTACGAAGGTAAGCTGATTGACGGCACGGTATTTGATAGTTCTTATGAGCGCGGTGAGCCAATCGAGTTCCCACTGAATCAAGTCATCGCTGGCTGGACTGAAGGTCTACAATTGATGAAAGAGGGCGGTAAATACGAGTTTTATATCCCTGCAGATATCGCTTATGGCGAAGCAGGCAATGCGGGTATCGAGCCAAACAGCACGCTGATCTTCACAGTTGAGCTGCTAAAAGTAAAATAATGCAGGTAGTAAAATAATACTATATTACGTAGTCAAGAAGATATAAAGAAAAAAGCCCTCAGTTGAACTGAGGGCTTTTTGCATAAGGTGCATCTTTGAATAGATGTCGCTCACTATTGTATTTAAAGAAGTTTTTGAAAGACTTTTGAGTTACGATGGTTATCGTATTTCTCTCGGCGCGATTCAGGCAGCGCGCTGGCATCTACTTCAACAAATCCATGCTCGACAAACCAGTGCGCAGTACGAGTGGTCAATACAAACAGTTTATGCAGGCCGTGACTCCGTGCTTGCTGCTCTAAAAAAGCCAGTAAATCGTTGCCGCGGCTACCATTACGATATTCAGAGTGTACGGCGACACAAGCGACCTCTGCTGAGTCGTCGTCTAATGGATATAAAGCCGCGCAGCCTAAAATCATCCCATCACGTTCAATGACACTATAGCTGTCAATTTCTTGCTCTAAGCGTTCACGTGAACGCGCGACCAAGATTCCCTGCTCTTCTAATGGGGCAAGTAGTTCAGTCATACCGACCACATCATCGATATTTGCATGGCGAATTTCTTCGTAAGGGTCATGACTGATCAAGGTGCCAGAACCGTCGCGAGTAAATAACTCTTCTAACAAAGCGCCATTTTTGGCATAAGAAATAATGTGTGTACGGTGAACGCCTTGACGGCAAGCATTACTGGCACAGTGTAAGAAATAGTTAATCTCACTGTTCAAGTCACGGTCACGTAAGAAGCGATCGACTTCATTTGGAATCATTTCACGCAATAAGCGGTCACCATCATTGATACCGGCTTCTTCGCCTAATAAAATCAGCTTGTCTGCGCCAAGTGCCACTGCTGCACTCAGCGCAACATCCTCACCCAACAAGTTAAAGACTTCACCAGTCGCTGAGTAACCCATTGAGCCTAATATGACAATATGATCGTGAAGCAAGTTGTTTTTGATAGCATCGACGTCTATTGAGCGTACTTCGCCAGTCATCTGATAATCTACGCCATCACGGATACCGTAAGGACGCGCCGTCACGAAATTGCCAGAAATAGCATCGATACGTGAGCCGTACATAGGTGAGTTTGCCAGTCCCATCGATAGCTGCGCTTCAATTTGCAGGCGAATAGCACCAACCGCTTGTAGAATAGAAGGCATGGCCTCGCGCGGAGTGACACGAATGTCCTGATGTAGCGGCGAGGTAACGCCTATTTCTTTAAGGTTTTTCTCAATCTGTGGACGTGCTCCATGAACCAATACCAGCTTGATACCCAAGCTGTGCAATAAGGCAAAGTCATGAATAAGGGTACTGAAATTTGGATGATTGACCGCCTCGCCACCAAACATAATCACGAAAGTTTTGCCGCGATGGGTGTTAATGTAAGGTGCAGAGTTACGGAACCAATGGACGTATTCAGGGTTTATCTGTGGCATGGCGCTAGTAGTCATAGTAGGAGCATTAGTAGTCGGAATAATAAAAGGGAGGCGATAAAAAAGCCTGTCGCTAAGGATTTACCATAGCAAAAAACACTAGTATGGGCTATCTTTTATTTCAGTGATATTTAGGGGCTTACAGAGATTTTTATATACACAACCTAAACACTGGGTTAGTGTACCACTAAAAGCTTTTTGCTATGCTAACTGCTATTGTCTTAATGGTAAACAGCGTTATGATAGCAGGGAGTCTTAAACTCTCTTTAACGGCATGTCTCTTGTTTCTGAAAACATAATTTGACCCGCACCGATTTATCGATATATCAACTAGGAATAATGAATACCATGAAAAAAAGCAACCCTTTAGCCAATCCGTTCACCGCTTGGGCCGGTCATCGTTTGTTTCACGTCGTTGCCGGTACGCTTATCGGTGCGATGGCGGTGACACAGGCCTCAGCGATGCTACCGACGCCAGAGCCTGCGCTTGATAACGCAACTACCGTACAATCCGCTAATAACAGTAACTCAAGCGCGCAAGCAATCAATACAAAAATTACGGCTTCTTTAATCAGTGTTGATGCAAATGGACAAGAGTTATTAGTACCTGTCACTGATAAGACGCGTTTACAGTCAGGTAATGTCCTAGAGTATCAAGGGTTTTTTACCAATACCAATCCTGATCGCGTCCGCAAGATGACGGTCACTTTGACTATCCCTGAGCAAGTTGAATTGCTGCGTGCGGTGGCTCCTGATTTTCCATACGGTAGTGTCGATGGCAATACCTTTGCGCGCATGCCGTTACGTACCCGAGTGGACAACCAACTACAAGATGTTGAGTTAAAGCATTACACAGCAGTACGTTGGGATTTAGAAGGTGTGGGTCTTAATGACACGGTAGTGGTTAAATACCGTGCAAAAGTGAAATAATACCAACCCCAAAAAATGCGATTAACATTGTCAAACTTGCTAAGCCTACTAGGTGTAGTACTTGCGCAAGTTTTTCGCGTGACTCTCGTTTTTGGAAGTGGTATAACGCTCATACTTGATATTTGAGTGATAGAAAAGCACTGCAATTGATGATTGGGGTGCTTTTTTTTAGCAGGATTTAGGATGTGCGAGAGTTGGTTATATAGTTAATACACTTTAAAAATGACATAGCACTACTGGAATGAATTTTGCGCAGCCTCTAGGGAGAGCAGCACGCAAGTAAAATTTATACCAGTAGCGCATCTCAATCTATAACAGTTTTATTTTCAATTGACTATAGGCGCTTTATAGACGTTGTCAAAGCGTGGCATATTTACTTTTAGACTTTTCTTTAATCAGCTGCTTAATAGCGTTGATTTGTGGGGTAGTAGCTTGCGAGCCAGCGGAGATAAGTATGCTACGCTGACTGGTGTCTATTGAGCTGATATGCCCAACATCGGGGGTGATGACAATATCAGCACGCTCGCGCTCATGATGCATGGATAGGCTGGGGTTGGTAGCTGCAAGCGTGGCGTTAGAGGTTAGGTTGTTCTCAAGCAATGCCCAAAAGCTACTTAACGAGGTAATAGCGGGCAAGATATTGTTGGTCGTGTTCTTTGTGCTCGATGAAGGTGCAGTCACGTCGACAGCAATGATAATATCAGCACCTAAGTCACGTGCACTATCAACGGGCACTAAGCTGACCACACCGCCATCAATATATTTTTTGCCCACTTTTTCAGGAATACGCGGCGCGATGAATATATTGGGCACGCTAGATGAGGCCTGTACTGCAAGCCCTGCGTTACCAGTGTTGAAAACCGCTTTTTTTAGCGTGTGTTTTTCAGCTGCGACCGCCGCAAAGCGAATGGGAAAGCTCTCTATCGGTAGATTGCCAACCTTAGTATTAATGAAGTTTTTGAGTTTAATCCCCTCGATAAAGCCTTGGTTGGATAAGACAAAGTCTGTCAATTCGCTATCAGGCGTGGTAAGCGCCAATTGCTCTAACTGCGTGGCGCTGTAACCGCTGGCATATAGGCTGCCCACCAAGCTACCAACACTGGTGCCAACGACCAAGGTTGGTGTGATACCATTTTCTTCTAATGTTTTAATCACGCCTACATGAGCGAAACCTTTGGCACCGCCGCCACCCAATACCAACGCAATACTAGGCGGCTCTATAACTGGATCGGGTACAGAAGCCGTTGGAGTCAGAGTGCTACAAGCACTCATAGACAGCCCCAAAGTGGTCAGTAGGCTGAGACGTAATAACGTTAAATGATGGCGATGATGGTAGAGGGATGCGGGAGCGGGCATAAAAAGACCTTATAAAATTGTCGTCAGTGAGCAAAGATAACATCAGTGCTGCCATGGTTGGCTGTTCAATACAGGCCAGTTATTGACAGGATATAAAGGGTTTACTTAGGTTCAAAGCGCTGAGGCGCAGTATTTCCAAATCGCTTAGCATAATCAAGGGTGTTGTCAGTTATAATGAAATGAGTCAGTATTTGGAAGCGCGATGATTATACGGACTTGTATAAGTTGCATTATAGTTAAAAACAGGGTGTGTTTAACACAGGGTTTTTAGGATACGGAAATTAAAAGTCATATTAAAAAACATATCGTCAGGATCTTTGATGCCAATATCGATTATTCAATCCTCAATCAGCCCATCAGGCCGTTCACCAGATCAGCCAGCAGAATCATCAAGATCTGAGCTGACAGTCTCGGCACTCGATATGCCAGTGACGGCATTAGCAGGTATCGGACCAAAAATCGCTGAGCAGCTGACGCAATTGGGTATTACGCGTGTTTTTGATTTGTTGCTGCATTTGCCCCGTGATTATGAAGATCGTAGCCGACTGGTATCGATAGCCGATGTGGCTCATGGACAATCAGCGTTAGTCACTGGGCGAGTGGTACACGTCGATAATAAGCGCAGTGGTATGACAGTGATTATAGATGATGGTACGAGTACCCTGTCTCTACGCTTTTTCAAGGTCTATCAAGGTCTGGCACAGACCATGAGTTTGGGAACACGGCTGCAATTGTTTGGCGAGGTAAAAGTTAGCCGCTATGGTAAGCAGATGCATCATCCTGAATATCAGGTCATTGCGGATAGTACCACCATCACCAATACGGGTTTGCAGCCCATCTATCCGAGCGTTAAAGGCTTGCATCAGAATAAACTGCGCACCTTGATTAAGCTGGCATTACAAACCGTTCGCAGTCAGGGTCTGCCGATGACGCTGTTTACGCCAGAGGATTTTGCCATAGTGGCTGACTTGCCATTAGCGCCTTTTGAGCCTGCTAAATTAGCAATTGCAGAAGATGATTTTCCAGACGATATATTTTCGACATTGGCGCGTAGTGTGCCTGATAATAGTATTGCTAATAGCGTTAATAAAGCTAACCCCTCTATTTATAGCGCAAATAAAGAACCCAATACAGCTACTACTAGCGTTTCCAATAATAATGTTTATAACTTAACGATATTTGAAGCTTTGGTATTACTACACACACCGCCCACTTACACCGATGCAGGTCAGCAATATAAACTATTAACACAATTAAGCGCGCGTACGCATGCTGCCTGTCAGCGTCTCATCATTGAAGAGCTGACCGCGCATCAGCTCAGTCTCTTGTATCGCCGTCAACAATTACATCAGCATAAAGCACCGAAATGTGCCACTCAAAGTCCATTGGCTGATGAGTTGTTTGCAGCGTTGCCATTTGAGTTAACAGGCGCACAGCAACGAGTCATGAGAGACATCACGGCTGATATGGCGACTTCTATTCCGATGCTGCGACTGGTGCAGGGTGATGTGGGCGCGGGGAAGACCTTGGTTGCAGCAGGGGCCGCGGGCTATGCACTGGATAGTGGCTGGCAGGTTGCCGTCATGGCACCGACTGAGATTTTGGCAGAGCAGCATCTGGTGAATTTTAAGCATTGGTTTGAACCCTTAGGTATCGGTGTTGGTTGGCTTGCTGGTAAGCAAACGGCAAAGCAGCGCCGCGAAGCGTTAGAAGCGGTGGCAGAAAATACAGTACAAGTGGTGGTAGGTACTCATGCACTGTTTCAGGAGCAAGTACAGTTTGCCAAATTGGGATTGGTTATTATTGATGAGCAACACCGTTTTGGTGTTGAGCAGCGCATGGCCTTGACCAATAAAGGTGTGGCGAATAGTACGCCGCATCAGCTGATTATGACTGCAACCCCCATTCCACGGACGCTGGCAATGAGCGTCTATGGTGACATGGATACCTCTATCATTGACGAGTTGCCACCAGGACGGACGCCAATTACCACGGTGACGATTGACCGTAACCGCCGCGATGAAGTCATTGAGCGTATTGCGGTGAATTGCACAGCGGGCAGGCAGGCCTATTGGGTTTGCTCGCTGGTAGAAGAGTCAAGTGTGCTCGATGCGCAAGCCGCTGAGGCTACTTATGAGGACTTAAATGAGCGCTTGAATATTCGCATTGGCTTAGTGCATGGCAAAATGAAGTCCGCTGACAAACAAGCCATTATGCAGGAATTCAAAGCAGGCAATCTTGATTTATTGATTGCAACGACGGTCATTGAAGTTGGCGTTGATGTGCCTAATGCGTCCTTGATGGTCATCGAAAATGCCGAGCGTTTGGGTCTGTCACAACTACTTCAATTGCGTGGACGTGTCGGGCGCGGCTCGACCAAAAGCTTCTGTGTGCTGCTATACCAAAAGCCATTGTCAGAGACGGGCATTGAACGTCTCACTGTGTTGCGTGATAGTACCGATGGTTTTGTCATTGCCCAAAAAGACTTAGAGCTGCGTGGGCCTGGTGAATTACTGGGTAAACGACAAACGGGTAATGTGGGCTACTATTTGGCTGATTTGATTCGTGATGAAGAGCTGTTTGCCATTGCGCAGCGTTTGGCCAAGCATTTGATTGCTGATCCCACGCGTAAAGCAGATGTCAGCCAACTGATCCACCGCTGGATGCCAGAGGCCAGTCGTTATACCAATGCTTAAAAAAATTTGGTTGCAAAGGTAATTTAGTTTAGTCCGTAGCACGGTATCTAGGCATTAACGACAAATAAAAAAAGAGGACAGCAAGTGCCACCTCTTTTTTGCGTTTAATGAATTCTTTTACCTAAAAGCCATCTAAAAGTAGCTTTTATTTAGACTTCTTCTCGCTCTTAGGTTTTTTCTCAGGTTTCTCTTTCTTAGCTTTCTTCAGTGCCTTTTTAAGATCTTTAAGATTTTTCTTTTGATCTTTGATCTTAGCCTCGGTTTCTTTAATTTCTTTTTTGAGCGCTTTTACTTTTTCTTTATTAGCCATGATGTGCTCCTTGATTTATGATTGACAGTGCTAGGTATGTGGCGTTTTAACCCCAATATACAGTCAAAGTTAATGGGTGGGTTTCCCTATCATTATGCTGTTATGGAGTGACGGGTGTCATGAGTTAATAGTAGCAAATAAACCTAAGAATACAAGACGGAACTGTATGTAGTGTGTAGGATATAAAGTCAGCCGCCACTGCCTAACGTATTTTTTAGCCTTTCTAGTCTAAGCTGTCTACCTAATAATGAGTAGCCGTGCCTATTTGTGAATGTGCAGTATGCCCTGATGATTGACCAATAGTTGCGATGCTATAAAATACTAAAAAGAATAATAATATCGACTGATTTATGGCAGTCTAATGAAAGTGCCAATTATCTAATACCAATTATCTAGTACCAATGATCGTCCCTTACATAATGGAATTTTTATCACTGTGCGTATTTATAGAGACCGACTATGAGTGACTACCAAGACCCTAAAAATAAGCAAACGCATCAGCTGTCTAAGCCAGAGCCGATAGCGGAGTCTGAACGTCCCCCTTATCGTCAGACAGAGTTGCCTGCTCGTCAGCCATCGTCGAGGTTTCCTGCGTGGTTGTTACCAGTGTTGATAGCGGTGCTGGTGATTGGAGTATTACTAGGCAGGTATTGGGGTGGTGGTACGGATGCTGAGGTACAAACAGTGTCTTCGGGTACAAAGCGTGATACTGCCGCTAAAGATATGACTGCTGGCGAGCAAGCCGTACTGTCAGTTGAGACAGTACAGCCGAGCCAAGACAATATTGGCAATACGCTAACGGCGGACGGGACAATCAGTGCCAAAGATACCGCGAATGTCAGTGCCAAAGTCAATGGCGTGGCTATTGAGCGTATCTTAGTTGAAGAGGGCGATCAGGTCAAAGCCGGTCAAGTACTGGCGGTATTTGATACTGATGCCATGGAGCAGCAAGTGTTACAAGCAGAAGCAGACGTGGCAGAAGCTGAGGCCACACTTGCCAATGCCAGTGCTGATGCGGCACGTGTATTACCGCTACTCGATATTGACGCCATCAGCAAACAAGAAGCCGATCGTTATCGCACCTCAGAGCTGCGTGCTAGAGCATCGTTACAAGCGTCAAAAGCACGCTTGAGTAATCAGCGCCTAAGCCTTGAAAACGCCAAAGTTGTCGCGCCAGTCAGCGGCGTTATTAGTGACAAGAGGGTTGAGGTCGGTATGGTGGCGGGCGGTGAGCCACTATTTACCATTATTAAGGACGGTGTGTTGGAATGGCGTGCAGATATCGATCCTAAGCTCATCGGTGACGTGACTATAGGTACACCAGTGAAAGTCAGCTTGCCAAGAGATCAATCCGTGATGGGGCAAGTAAGCCGCATCGCGCCAACCGCAGATAACAACCGACAAATCACCATTTATGCAAGCTTAGCTGCCAATCCAGCGGTACGTGCTGGCATGTATCAAACAGGTGAATTCATGCTGGGCAGCGCAAGCCTGCAAACGGTGCCCAATAGCGCCATCGTCAGTAATGATGGTTATGATTATGTGATGCTAGTGACGGACGTGAAAACACAAAATGAAAGAACGCTTGGTCGCATCCAGCAGCAGCGCGTGACGTTAGGAGAGCGTATCGGTGACAGCGTGGCGCTTACTGAGCCATTACCTGCTGACAGTAGACTGGTCAAGCAAGGCGGCAGCTTTTTGAATGATGGCGATTTGGTGCGGATTGTTGATGGACTCAATGAAGATGCCAACACAGCAACCAGTAAAGCGCAGGCGCAATCATGAATTTTAATGTGTCGTCTTATTCGATTAGGAACCCATTGGTTGCGATTTTACTGTTTGTATTATTGACGATGGGCGGTGTGTACGGCTTTTTGCAAATGAAGGTGCAGCAGTTTCCTGATATCGATCTGCCCGCGGTGGTGGTGACAGTAACTTTGCCAGGGGCTGCGCCGGCCCAGCTTGAAAACGACATTGCCAAAAAGATTGAAAATCAGCTTACCAGTATCAACGGCATCAAGCATATTCGCAGCAACCTACAGACAGGTGTGGCGACTATCTCGACTGAATTTATATTGGATAAAGACATTCAAGAAGCGGTCGATGATGTGCGCTCAGCCGTCGGTGAGGTGCGTGGAGACTTGCCAGCAGCGGTTAATGAGCCCATTATTACCAAGGTTTCAACCTCAGGATTTCCAATCGTTACCTATACGGTCTCGGCTGACAATATGAGTGTTGAGGACTTATCATGGTTCGTCGATGACACCATTACCAAGCGCTTATCTGATATCCAAGGCGTTGGCTCAATCAGTCGTATCGGTGGTCTTGAGCGTGAGATTACTGTCGCAGCCGACCCCATTGCCTTAAGTGGCTTGCAGTTTTCTATTATTCAGCTATCGCAGCAGATCGCAGGCATTCAGCAAGACAGCTCAGGCGGGGAAGCTGAAGTCGGCAAGACCACGCAAACCATCCGTGTCCTAGGAGCGGTTGAGCGTGCCGATGAGCTGAATGAGTTGCAGATTGC
>JARIEH010000141.1 GCA_029256865.1 Psychrobacter sp. | reverse complement strand
CGCATGGCTGCTTTTTCTAACCAACTCCGTGCTTGTTGCAAGTTTGGCTTCACACCTTCACCGCGTAGATACATAATAGCTAAGTTCAGCTGAGCAGGAGCAACGCCTTGTTCTGCTGCACGCGTGTACCATTGTACCGCTTGCTGAGTATTCTTGGTCACATCTTGGCCTTTTTGCAGACGCTTAGCAAGATAAAACTGAGCATGATCATTGCCTTGATTGGCACGAGCAGTCAGCTCACTAACACTCATCATCTCAAAACGTGACACATCGAGTGGGACGTTAGATATCAGATCAGCATTAGCCAGACCAGCGCAAGAGAATAAGGTCGTAAACAATGCAGCTTTTAATAATTTCATAGCAGCTCCAAAAATAGGCAGTGGATAAGTAGCTAATCGATAGGACAATGCTTGCAGCACAGGGAATCTATATTGCAAGCACAATTCGATCATAACTACTAAAAATTAATAGGTAAGGAATCACGATCAAATGCCAGTGATTAAACCATAGGTTGTTATCAGCATTTATCTATTTATTTAATAGTAGTCATGCAATATCAACAATAAATAGATTGCAAGAAGGATGCCATTGACAATATTTTGTAAGCTTAACACTCGAAGTTACGAAACTCAAATACTAATTACTCACTTTAACACGGTTATGATGATAATAGTATGTAACAAAATCATACAGTTACTGATCGGTCAGTAAATCCATACGATGGTTGGGTATTCTCTAAGACATTGATTAATTCAGTAAAGAGTAATCTAGGTAGGGATTTTGCTAGATTTATGTTCTTTCCTTACTTTTAGCTTTTTGTTTTATAGTACTTTCATTTTTGCTTAGTCACACGATAAATAGCAACATCTGCCAGTAAGTTAGGCGCTTGTCGTATCAACGCACTCATGAGTGGCGAGTGACCCTTATCAGAGTCACTGACAGCGAAGCGGCTGAGGATATGTATATCATGTTGTGCGCATAGCTTTTCAAAGTCTTTAAAAGTACACAAGTGAATATTGGGGGTGTTGTACCATTCATAGGGCAGGGCTTCGGAAACTGGCATCAGACCCTTTAGTCCCAGGTGCAGACGGTTTTGCCAATGCGCAAAGTTGGGGAAGGTAATGACTGCCTCGCGAGCAACTCGTAGCATATCGAGCAGTAGCACGTCAGGTGCTTTGACTGCTTGTAGCGCCCGCGCCATGACGACGGTATCAAAGCTATCATTTGCAAAACGGCTAAGCCCGTCATTGAGGTCTTGTTCGATGATGGATAACCCTTTACTGATGGCCTCGTTGATTTTGTCTTCATCATTCTCAAGTCCATAGCCCGTTACGCCTAGGTTTTGCTGCAAATGCGCGAGCAAATCACCATTACCACAGCCCAAATCTAGTACATGCGACTGCGGGGCAATCCAGCGTTCGGCCAGCTGATGATCCATTCTCATGAGTGCTCTCCTTTAGCTGTCAGCCTATTAGCCATAAACGGTGCGGTCAAAAACCCTTTGACCGCGCCCATATAGCGTGGAATATCGAATAAAAAGGAATCGTGGCCGTGTGGCGCATCGACATTGATATAGCTCACAGGTTTACCTGTCGCCATCAATGCATCGACGATTTCTTGTGAGCGCTCAGGGGCAAAGCGCCAGTCGGTTGTGAAAGACACGACCAGATACTGACATTTGGTATGCGCAAACGCAGCTTTTAGGTCAGTGAGTTCGTTCTGATTATTTTCATCAGTTCCATCAACATGGCTTTCATCAGCATAATCACGGGTCGGATCAAAATAGTCTAAGGCCTTGGTCATCAGCAGATAAGTATTGGCATCGAAGTTTTCGCTAAAGCGTTCGCCTTGATAGCGTAGGTAGCTTTCGACCTGAAACTCAACGTCATAACCATACATAAATTTGCCAGACTTTAGGTCACGGCCAAACTTAGCCTTCATCGCATCATCTGTTAAATAAGTAATATGACCGACCATCCGTGCCAATATCAGTCCGCGACGAGGATAAGTACCTGCTTGCAGATAACGGCCGTCTTTGAAGTCAGGATCAGATAATATCGACTGACGTGCTACCTCATTAAAGGCGATGTTTTGTGCAGATAGCTTAGGCGTACAGGCGATGACCACACAGCGTTTTAGCCGCTCTGGATAATCAACCGACCATTGCAGCGCTTGCATGCCGCCCATGGAGCCACCGACGATGGCATGCCAAACATCAATGCCAAGGCGGTCTGAGAGCATGGCTTGGGTTTTCACCCAGTCTTTAATAGTTACTAAGGGAAAGTCAGGACCATAAACACGCGGTTCACCCTCATCGCTTATACTGTCTGGATTGATAGTGGTCGGACCTGTAGAGCCAAAGCAACTGCCAATATTATTGACACAAACCACAAAAAATCGATTGGTATCGATGGCTTTATTTGGACCTATCATATTGTCCCACCAGCCTGATTTCTTGTCGTCGCTGCTATGGAAACCTGCCGCATGGTGACTGCCAGATAAAGCATGACAGATCAGAATGGCATTGGATTTATCGTCATTGAGTGATCCGTAAGTCTCGATGACCAAATCAAACGCAGGTAAAGTGCGATTGCACTCCAACGTTAATGGCTCTGCAAAGTGCAGAGTCTGGGGTTTGACAATGCCAACTGAGCCCACTGTATTCGCTGAGTTATCCAAATTAGGGCGATCTTTGGATAAATTGTCATTGGTACTATCAGTACGTGCTCTCAAAGCTACCTCGCAAGACAACTGTTATCAATAAAATAAAAATCGGGCAATGTGTATATGCTCTATGACTACACATTATGTGCGTCTATTGTAGGGCGATGCGCGTATGAGTACAACCGTCAGACTCGGTCTTTATTGGTAGGGACGTATAAAATTGTACAAGAGTGGCTTTTGCGGTGCGTTATTAACGGATAAAATGCTACACTAAGAGTTTGTTAAATTAACAATGTCTTAATAATCTTTTATCTGGTCACTTTTGACATCGTCTAATACTTTTCTCTAATAAATTATCAATAAAATAGTGCTGCTATGAAACCTGAACTGCCCCCACGTATTGCCGTCTTATTAGTGAACCTTGGCACGCCGGATGAGCCAACAGCGCCTGCCGTGCGTCGCTACCTAAAACAGTTTTTATCAGATCCACGCGTGATTGAAATCCCCCAGTTTTTGTGGGCAATTATCCTCAATTTGTTTGTATTACCAAGTCGCCCCAAGCGAGTGGCAGAAGCCTATGCCAGTATTTGGGAAGGTGACTCACCGATTCGCAACATCCTAAAAAAACAAGTAGATTTATTGCAGCCGCGCTTGGCTGATGCCGTTGCACCCTTTCGGGTATCCGTGCATCCTGCAATGAGCTATGGCAATCCAGGGCTGCCTGATGTGATGGACACTCTGCGTAGTGAAGGTGTTGATCATTTTGTCATCCTGCCATTATTTCCACAATACTCAGCGACGTCAGGTGGTGCAGTCTATGACGCGTTGACGAAGTGGACGCTGAAACAGCGCAACTTGCCCAACTATACGATTGTGAAAGATTATTTTGCCCATCCGCTTTATATTCAGGCATTGGCCAATTCGATTCGCCGCTTCCAAGCTGAGCATGGCAAGCCTGAAAAGCTGATGTTTAGCTTTCATGGTATTCCTCAGCCCTATGCGGATAAAGGCGATCCGTATCCGAAGCGTTGCAAATGTACAGCGGCGCAAGTGGCACATGCACTAGGTCTGAAAGAAGATGAATGGATCATCAGTTTTCAGTCGCGCTTTGGCAAGCAAGAGTGGGTCAAGCCTTATACTGATGTAGTATTAGAAGATTGGGGTAAGTCTGGCGTGCGTTCGGTACAAATTATCAGCCCTGCATTTTCTGCCGACTGTCTGGAAACCTTGGAAGAGCTAGCCATTGAAAATCGTGATAACTTCCTAAACGCTGGCGGGAAAGAGTATCATTATATTCCTGCACTCAATGCTGATGAGGCGCACATTGATTTATTGGAAGCGTTGAGTAAACCACTGGTGCAAGGCTGGGCAGGCACGCTGGATGGTTGGGCTTAATGTATTAAGTTTTTCAAACCATAAACAATACCGGACATGACGTTCGGTATTTTTTTGTTCAAATTGCTCTAAGGAAATCGATTTTAATAAAATAACAGTTGGGGTTTTAGCACGCTATGTGTGAAACTAAGGCGAGATAACGCTTTGTTTATACATCGATGGTTTGCTTTACTTTAGCTATGAGGTTCATGATGTCTATCTCCAACAATCCGCAACCAAATGTCTCATTACAAAAATCCCATGGCCAGCCAACAAGCTCGCAGCCAACTGACGAATATGGCAATCCATTACCACAATTATTAGCAAATCCGCGAAAATGTGGGGCGGCTGCGGGTATGAATTGGATTGTAAAAGCTTTTGGATTGTTTAAAAGTCAGCCACTTTTATGGTTTGGCATCAGTGTGACCTTTCTAGTTATTATGGGCATTGCTTCCTCAATTCCCTTACTCAGTATCTTGTTGGTTCCGACTGTTTTTATTTTTATTGCTGGTATTGTGAAGGGCGCAGCGACACAAGCACGAGGGGAAGAGCTGCGTTTTGACCATTTATTTTCGGCGTTTAAGAGTCATTGGCAGCCATTAGCAATAGTAGGGTTGTTATATCTAGTCGGTATCGTGCTTTGTATGATTCCGTTATTTATGGCGATGGGTAGCATGATGTTTTCTATGATGACAGGCAACATGGGCAATCCTTATGCGATGAACGATGTTTCTATCGCTGGCTTGGCCGTTGGTTATCTGCTGTCTATGCTGCTCATGATACCGCTGTATATGGCAGTTTGGTTTGCTCCTGCATTGGTTGCGCTGCATGATATTGACGCCATTACTGCGATGAAAAAAAGCTTTCAGGCTGGGTTAACCAACATCGTCCCCATACTAGTTTACGGTTTAGGCTGCTTAATTTTATTGCCTGTATTGGTGACACTGACTTTGGGGTTGGGCATACTTTTAGTGCTTCCCGTCATTTTGCTGACTTACTACACCAGTTACCGCGACGTTTGGACCGATCAACCCTTATCAGTGGCTTAAGGTTAATAACATTAATTTCGGTAAAGTGGGAAACCTTTTATTTTATTGATCATAAAAGAGCACGCTCAATGATATTTAGCATGCTTTTTTATGATTAAACGCTTTGCTTATAAAAATTATTGACACTTTTAAAAATCATTATTATTAGTATGTTCTGCCGCGTCTTTATCCGCGATATCGATGATGTCAGGATAGTCGTCATCATCTAAATTGCCTTCAATCAATAACTCATCTATTTGCGCTTCATCGACGTTTTGACGATGCATGGGCGTCAGACCTTGGGTAGCATCAGTACCAACCTCTGAATTATTAAATCCAGCGGTATTATCAATCACATCATCATTGTCAAAGGTATGTAGCATTGGGTTTTCTAAATCGACAAGTTGATCGTCTTTGTCCATATCAGTACTTTTATTGCTATCGATGCCATCCATTTCTTCGGGGAGTGGGGTCTTTGGATTTTCCATGAGTCATTCCTTAGTTTTTATGATAGGTTAATGGGTGTGAATAGTGTGCAACCTTATCGACATCACTGCTAGTAGTAAGGTGTCACAGGATGTTCAAAAAATGTAAGAAAGCAGGTCAACTGAGAAACTGGTCATGGTGGTAAATAGTAAATTATTAATCAAAGTGTCACTGATGACAGTCGTCACGAGTGCCATCAGTTTGACGGCTTGCGAACGCTTGCCTTTTACTAACGTTCATAGTCTTGATGAAGTTACCTCAAAACAGCCACTTGTTGTCGATAGCAAGCTCCCAACAGCCACGACGCTGATTGACTGTACAAAACTAACCCCTAAACAAATGGTTAAGGTAAAAGGCCATAGTGCCCTAAATACAGGCTGTGATTTAACAGGTCAGTCGATACGCTTTGAGCTGAACGATTCACACAGCTCACTCGACTGTCAGGGGGCAGCACTCAGTACCATGGTTGATGATCATTCTAAGGCCAGTGCGATTACTATTAAGCCTAAAACGGATAAGGGTATCGAGGATATTGCGGTTGCTAACTGTCATGTGGATGGCTATGGTCATGCGTTGCATATTCGCCAATACAGCCAACCAAATCAGCGTTACGCGCGCGGCTTGATAGATTCTGCTGCCAATCGAGCACTCGCTCCAAGAGATATTCGGGTGATTAATGTCAGTAGTCGCAACAGTATTAACAGTGGCATGTTTGTCGGTGATCACGTGCAGGGCGTTACTTTCGAGCAAGTACGCATTCAAAACGCAGGGACCGTTGGGCTGTATTTAGAGTTTGGTAGTCGCGATAATGTGATTAAAAACTCTGTCTTTATGGGGAACGGTTTTCGGAGCTTTAAGCCCAATCGTGAGGCCATTGCGGTTGATTCTTCAAGCAATAATCGTATCGAGAATAATCAGTTTATTCATAATGGCGCAGGCAGCATTCTTTTATACCGTAATTGCTTTGAACATGCTGATGATCCAACGCGGGGCAATTATTTCAAACGTACTGAGTCTAGTCGTGACAATATTATCCGTAATAATGTCTTCCAGGACGAGCCAGTCGGTGTTTGGATAGCATCAAGGCAGTCACGTAATCTAAAAGGGTTTGCGTGCGGTGCTTATTTAATCAAACAAACACCCTTTGCCAGCTATCATTTAGACAGCGCTCAAGACAATCAGATTATCAATAATCGTTTTCAGCGAGTAGGGCAAGGCATTATTGTCGAGGATGATGGGACGCTTATTAGTGGCAATCAATTCGCCGCTGACGTTAATTTTCCTATCATTGTCGGTTCTGAAGTTCGTGAAGACAGCACAGCAGGCGCGATAAAAGACACGATTATTAGCGACAATATTTTCACCGATAAAACGATTGAGCAAGCCATCAAGATTCGAGCCGCAAGCAAAACGGCAACCGAAATTCGGTAGCCGTTTTATTTATTATGCTTTGTCAAAAAGTGATTTTCTAAAATAGCGACTTGTCTTAACAAGCTGCTATCTTCTTAACAGGCAACTATTTAAAAGGATACTATTTAAAAGGATGCTATGCGCCAATCTTACGGTTCACGAAGCGTATGATGGGATCGGGTGTGACTTGTGCCAATGTCTGAAAGACTTTTGCTGGTAGGCCAACAGAGTAGTGTATCCCTTTGATTTTACGATTGGCGCTGGTGCTCAGCTTACACAATGTTTTTGCCACATCATTGACCGTCAAGTTAATGCCTAAACGACCAATACTCTTGACCTCAATGCCTTTGGTCATATCAGACTTGACCCATAAAGGCATCACGTCGATGACTTTAATGCCGAGTTTGGCGTATTCGATATTGAGTCCTTCAGTCAAGCCACGTACAAAAAACTTACTGGCAGCATACGTTGCAACTTCTGGCTGACCATAAATAGCCGAAGCAGAAGAGACGTTGATGATTTTACCGTTTTTGCTATCTGCTAGATAGGGCGCGAGCTTATGACAGCCAATCAATACGCCCTTACAGTTGACGTCAATTAAGGCCAACTGCTCATCTAAATCTGTGGTTGGCAATGTACCGCTGATAAGTACGCCAGCGTTATTGATTAAGACATCGATACTGCCAAAGTTATCAATCATTGTTTCAATAGCATCGTCCCACGAGTCAGGCTGGGTCACATCCAGCTCTGCTGTGACGATGCGCTTTTTTTTCAATGCCTTTTTAAACACTTTATCCTTAATAGCGTCCTCAAGCGTAGCGGTGTTAGTCGCAAATAGCCCTACGTTGTGCCCCTTTGCGGCCATTTTTTTGGCAGTGGCTAGACCGATACCGCGTGATGCGCCCGTAATGAATATGTTCATAGTGACTCACTTGATGATGATTAAATTGATGATGATTCAGAGATATTTAATTGTCAGGGGTGAAACTTACTTTGAGTATAGCAAATTAGAGTCTGTTGAACGAACCCCTCAGTATCTGTTTGATAAGGGATTCTCTACTACTGTGTCACCGTCTCAAAATTCAGCTTATTTGACAAGCAGGCTTCAAAATCTGTTAATTTGAATTCCCAGAGATAAATCAAGGCAATACTATAAATAGTGGCTTCGGTCAGCTCTTCGACTATTACGCCAAAGGTAGGAGGAAATAAGATAGCGTTCTCCCCCATATATTGAACGGTTGCTAACACTGCCACTATGAAATATAGTGTTATAGGGACGTTCTTTAGCACTGTCCAACAATAGCGCCATGAATAAATGAGTAAGCCAACCATGAGGATATAGACGATTGTAAGTGCGATATCCTCCCACCAGTCATAAGAAAGATTGAAGAATAAAAAATCATTAGAAATAAATAAGTCTGGCAGATGGTTTAATTCTCTACGAATAACGGCAAAAAAGACCAAGACTGAAGCCAGCCAAAAGTAACGACCTGATTTGATGCGGCTTTGTAGCAGATACTGCTTACAGCGTAATAAACAGACTATTAAGACAATAGCGCTAGCGATTTCGATGAGGCCATTTTCAGTAAAAATGCTGAACTCCTAAATATAAATAATAAAAAAGTGAGCCCAAAGGCTCACTAATCATGCAAAATTTTTTAATAGGTCGCTATTATAACGCTAAATTTATATCCTATTGTCATGCAATATAACTATGTAGTCAGCAGGCGAGGTATAACTTAGTACAAATGTAGTCAGTTTAATATGCATCATGACAATGTTGAATATTATTAACATTATTCTGACAGCAACATAGAATCCTAAAACAAAGCCTCTATTCGCAGTAGAGTAGAGGGATAATGGTCTTTATCCTCTGTTTTATCATTGTAATAATTTAGTTCTGTTTGCATATAAAGCCACTCTCGCCAAACTGGCTGTCGATAGCTGATAGCGGGTCCATAACTGTTGAGCAACTTTTTGTCTGCATCAAAATAACCACTAGTAGAGATACCGTAGGCCAGCTGTTTGTTATGACCAAAATAATGCACTTGTCTGAGGTCATTGCTCCAATCCGTACTCTCCTCATCGTCTTGATTGCGATAACGAATGGTGCTGCGATTATTGATAA
>JARIEH010000050.1 GCA_029256865.1 Psychrobacter sp. | reverse complement strand
ATCTCTCTTATCGAGCTCGAGCCAAGATTCGCCCCTCTCTATGATCAAGTTGGCATACCCAACTTGAGACATAATGCAGGCGGATTTGAGCAACTCATGCGAGCCATCGTTGGCCAACAGCTGTCTGTGGCAGCAGCAACAAGTATTTGGCAACGACTGCTCGATACTGGGTTAACGGCTGCGCAAGCGCTTAGTGAAGCAACAGATGACACTTTACGCACACAAGGTCTATCCAAGCAAAAAATCCGCTATACCCGATCTTTAGCAGCGCATGATATAGACTTTGCGGCCTTGGAAACCATGACCAATCAAGATGTAACTAAGACCCTTACGGCTGTGACGGGTATTGGGAACTGGACAGCTGAGATGTATTTATTATTCTCTTTGAAACGAGCGGACATATTTGCTGTCGATGATTTGGCAATCAAAGTCGCTACTATGCATTTATTAGGCCTGAAAGAACGCCCAACGCCAAAGCAGTTAAAAACGTTGACCCAAGACTGGTCACCTCATCTTAGTGCCGCGAGCTTACTGCTATGGGAGCACTACGGTCTGTTACGTAATAAAAATGCAGTGCCTTTGTAGTTTTAATAGCATAGTGATAATAACTAAAACAGACATTAAGGTTGGTTCCAGATAGACAATTTAAGATTTTTTTTGACATACCGAAACTTTCGTTTGGCTAAAGCATAGCGGCGATTTTTCTTTCTGTTGACTTTTTGCAGCGATTCTTTGGGTGCTTCAGCTTCAAGATGATCGTTTTTGTTATCCACCTCCTTATTCATATCCATAGTCTCTGTTTCATAATGGTCAGTCATTGCTGCTGCCTCATCGACAGTATCAATGGAGTCATTTTCGAGAGTATTTTCCTTATGAGGTTCAAGCTCACTTTGTTCAACAATTAACTGCTGCGTTGGTAGTGCATGTTCAACTTTATATTTTTTTACCTTTGTTAATATATCAACCAATAATGTGTCTTGTTTTCCATAGAACTCTATAACATCAACAGAATTAACGTAAGCCCTCAACTGAATAATATAGCAGTCTTGACGTAACTCTAAAATATTGGCCTGATTCCATTCTTGATTGGTGAGCTCATGCTCTTTTAAAAGCTTATCTAAAGCGCCCACCATTTTGAACACTTCGTCTATACCAGCGCTGCGTTTTATATACAATTTGTGTAAAAAGTGGAACATATCACGCGAGGTAAAGTTTTCGATCTGCATTGACGAAAAATCCCCATTGGGAACGGTAACTACAGTACGGTTCAACGTACGCACTCGTGATGAGCGAATACCGATATCAATAATTGTTCCTTCTTGATCTCCAAACTTACAGTAGTCGCCTATCCGCACTGGCGAATCTGCGACCACAACCACACTACCGACAAGGTTTTCAATGGTCTTCTGTGCACCAAGGGCTAAAGCCAAACCACCCACCCCTAGGGCAGCAATACCAGTTGTCAAATCAAAACCCAGATTACCGAAGATGACAATCACCGCAAATATCAATAAGAGTGCTTTGACGATTTTACGCAGCAAACCTAAAATAGAAACCCGTTCCGTATAATTTTTCTTATAACTTAGGTTTACCGCTCGAGTAAATATAGCGTCAATTACCCGTAGGAGCAGCCAAGTTACCGCCAACCAAGAAGCAATTTCAGTGAAGCGATTAATCGGTTCACGTAGCGTGACTGACACGCCAGCAGAAACCATGACATCAGACAACATCAATGCCATAATCACCACAGATAAGGGTAATATCACCTTATTTGGAAACGGTAAAGGTACACCGCGCACTCGAGGATAAATAATTCTCAATAAGTGATAGCTTAGCCACACCACGATATAAGTCAGTACAAAACTACCAACAATCATGACGATAGCAGCCACCAAGTCCGCTAATTGATAACCAAATAGCTTTTTGTCTTCTAAGGAATCGATGGTATAGCGCGATACCAAAGTCGGCTCGGTATTTTCAATCACTTCTGGCACTGAATTGAGTGTCTCAGTAGAAAACTGCCAGTACTGCTCACCCTTTGGCGAGACAACACGCTCAAGTATCAGCGGTACATTTTTCTCACCGACCTTAATGCTACCCACATTCTCTTGGCTTGGTGGCAGCTGATCGGTTAAATTACCCTCAGGTGTGTTATTAATCTGCAAATCAGGCTGAAAGCGGCCACCCGCATCAAGCGCTTGTTTGAACTGACGCACTTCTGTGGTGGGATTGTCAGATTTGGATAAATTTAGATAGTTACTCGCCAGCAGATAGTCATTCTCCCCTAAAGCACTGATAAACCCCTGCACTGTGTGACGCGGCGTATCGCGTCCAAAAGAATCGGGTGTCGATTCGCGCACGACTTCTTCAGTGCCACCATTAATACCAAGTGCTCCTAATTCAGCAGCGATTGCACTGTTTGGTAAAACGCTTAATATCAGCGCTACCAGAAGCGCAGTCAGCATGAGTGGCACTGTTATGAATGGGATTAATACAGACGATGCAGTGCTAGGGCTAGAATAACGCTTAATAGACAAAACAAACCTCTTAGCTTTCGGAGTGTGACCACTGATGATAATAGAATCGCGATTATGATAACAACTATTTATAACAGTAGTAACTTTGATTGCAGGTTTTTATGGTCATCTATGTTGTTGTTTCTCTTTATTACCTTGCCATTACGCATAGTAAACAACTCAGATAAATACTAATAAAACACTCAGGAGAATGAACAATCACTCATCATGAAAGACGCTCAGCGTATAATGAATAAACATTAGGTTAAAATGGTTTATAAGTTAAGCGCTTTTATAGATAATAGGCGTGTGTAATCTTCGTATTACTTTTTGTAATTTTTAGCATACTACCCTTCGCTTTTGTAACTTTCCGTTTTACTCAATTTAGAATTAAACTTTGGGATTAAATATGTCTTTATCACGTTCATCTTCGACAACCTATCTGCGGTTGTGTATCTTAAGTGCGCTGGGCGTATTTGCCGTGAGCGCCACTGCTGCGAATTCTGACATTAGCGCTATTAACGATGGCGAGCTGCCACAAGTTGAGCTTGATAAAAT
>JARIEH010000121.1 GCA_029256865.1 Psychrobacter sp. | reverse complement strand
GTAAAAATATTAATACCTCCCTCTAGTCGGGACACCAACCGTACACGGACACCATGCCATCATGATTGAGCAAACTGAACGCTTACAGAGCAGCAGCTTATTAAATGAAGTAGACAACGAGTTTTCGGGTTTAACATTAGCCTTATCTAAAGGACGTATTTTAGAAGAGACGATGCCATTATTGCAGGCAGCAGGCGTTGAGCTACTCGAAGATCCTGAAGCATCGCGCAAGCTGATTTTTCCTACCTCAAACCCAAATGTGCGCGTGCTTATCTTGCGAGCAAGTGACGTGCCGACCTATGTAGAGCATGGTGCTGCTGACTTTGGTGTTGCTGGCAAAGACGTACTCCTTGAGCATGGTGCCAATCATGTTTACGAGCTACTAGATTTGCAAATCGCTCAGTGTAAGCTGATGACGGCTGGCGTAAAAGGTGCAGCATTACCGAACCGTCGCCTGCGTATTGCTACCAAGTACGTCAATGTGGCCCGCGCTTATTTTGCCAGTCAAGGTCAGCAAGTTGATGTTATCAAGCTGTATGGCTCAATGGAGCTTGCACCCTTAGTGGGATTGGGCGATTTGATCGTCGATGTGGTCGATACTGGCAATACCTTAAGAGCCAATGGTTTGGAGCCACGAGACCATATTTGTGATGTCTCTTCACGCCTGATTGTCAATCAAGTCAGCTACAAGCGTAAGTTTGCTTTGCTTGAGCCTATTCTTGAGAGTTTTAAAGACAGTATTGCTGCCGCTTCTTAGTTAACTTAGATAGTTCTGCCATTGATAATATTAAGTATGGTCATGCATATTTTTAAACCAGTTTAGCGCCTAGAAATAGATATAGCGTGCTAAACTGGTTTTATTGTCTCTACTTGCCAGACAATAAAAGCCCAGTATAATTAATCTGGGTGAGAGAATAGTATATAAGCCGATAGTAGCAACAATCATTATCATCGTTAGCTTCTTCTTATTTATTTTATAGTCATGTTTCATGCTCAGACATAGGATTAGGTCATGCGCCAACTAAGTACCCAAGATGCCGATTTTGAACAACAATTAACCACGCTACTTGCGTTTGAGACAGTTAATGATGCTGATTTATTAAAAACTGTGGATGATATCATCGCGCAGGTGCGCCGTGATGGTGATAGCGTCGTATTGGGTTTGACTCAGCAATTCGATCAACATCCAGCGACAACGATGCAGGAATTAGAGCTGTCAAAA
>JARIEH010000078.1 GCA_029256865.1 Psychrobacter sp. | reverse complement strand
GATACCCGTATCAATGATATTACCATCGGTCAGCTGTTGCTCCACCGAGCAGGGTTTGATCGCTATAGTGTATTTGGTAATGACATGTTTGGTATTGGCAAAGCTATTTGCCCTGATAATTTAGAGGGCCTCAATGACATTACGTTAGGCTTTTTCCTTGACAGTAAGACCAGTTACTCTAATCTTGGCTACTGTTTATTGGGCGAAGTGATTAGCCGACTCCATGAGGATAAGCCTTATACAGAGGTCATCGCCCAACAATATAACTTTGCTGACACCAGTTTGCAATTTATCTCCAATAGCGCCCTGCCAGATGAGGTTTTTTATAACCATGTAGAAACTGGCTTGACTGGAGTCAGTAATATATACACTCAATTTGATTATGATGGGCTAGCATCAGCCGCTGGACTGTCTGGCAATGCGATAGACCTTGCGCAGCAAGTTAAATTGATGATAGATAAGCCTGTACCAAATATATTATCTTTAGATGCTGACGTATCCTGTGATGTCAGTCAAATAACCGAATGCTATGGCTACGCAATGCTTCCTTACCAGCCCACTGGCAAGCCAGCCAGCGTATATTATCGCGATGGCAAACTGTTAGGACTATCATCGCTCGTCGCAGTAGATGAGCAAGGCGGTGTGTTGACGCTATTAAGTAATGGCACACCAGATAATGGTGTGGATCATAGTGTCAAGGTAATGATTTATGAGCAGATGACAGCAGCACAGTAATTATTGATAAAGTATCATATGAGACATGGCATAGATTGTGCTTACTAACCTTAGTAACACTATAATTTCCTAGAGTCTCATATCTAATGACTAATTATCACCATCAGTCTGGTTTTACGCTTATAGAGCTGATGATAGTGGTTGCTATCATCGGTATTTTAGCTGCGATAGCTATTCCTCAGTATCAGATTTATGTTGCCAAGACCCAAACAACGAGAGTCATTGGTGAGTTAGGGCAGCTACGCTTACCAATAGAGGAATGCCTGCAGACAGGTAGGATGGTAATTGGTTTTGGCGATAACGAATGTGATCCAGAGGCGACAAGTGTCAATCTGATCGTAAGTGATTCATTGGATGGCGCAACCTTATCTAGTGGCATGGCCGTGCTAGAGGTCTCTAGCCCTCTGACAGTCACCACTACCATCATCGCCACAGTGACGTCGCAAGTATCTTCAACCCTAGTAGGCAAAAAGATCTTATGGGCACGCAGCAGTGAAGGAACGTGGCGTTGTAGCAGTAGTATTGAAACTATATATTTACCTAGTTTTTGTAGCCATGACGCTGGCTTATAATCGGCAACCATAAATGTAGTAGAGGTATCTATCAGTAATACCCAGCAGCATCCTTGGCAGTTCTTAAGTATACGCATTCTAGTAGGCTGGCAGCTGGTGTGTTTATTGCCAGCGGTGATGCTGTTTTGGGAATATGTCCTAACTGAAAACATATTGGTGACGCAGATAAATAGTGTCATCGCCAGTAGTGTCGCACTGTCACTAAGCTTAATAGGTTTGGATCGACTGACTCAATTCCCTGGGCAAAAGTCGATGGTGACCGTGCTGCCGACGCTACTAGCGAGCGCATTGATCGTCGGATTGGTATTACTTGTTTTTCGTGTGCCGTACTCTGTCTATTACTTATCTATGAGTGCAGCGCTAGGGCTGGTTTTTTGTTTTCTGTCGCAGATTTTTTTGCGCTCAGTGACTCAAGTGACCATAGGCTATGTGCCTATTGGCCGTTATCAGAGCTTGCTAGATATCAAGGACGTGCGCTGGGTCGAGCTGACCAAGTGCTTTAAACCCGTCAGTCACGAGCGTCTACCTTGCCATGCGGTAGTCGCTGACCTTGCAGATAAAGAGCTATCAGGAGAGTGGGAGCAGCTGCTGGCTGAAGCCGCTTTGCAAGGTACGCCAGTGTACAATGTCCTACAAGTCTCAGAATCCCTAACTGGCCGTCTACCTATCAAACACTTGTACGAAAACAGTCTAGGATCGTTACTTCCATCCCAGAGCTATCTACTGGTAAAACGTCTAGCAGATACTGCCGTCATCATTATGAGTGCGCCTATTATCATACCCATAGCGATATTGCTCGCCTTCGTCATAAAGTGGGAAGGTCGTCATAGTAAGAGTGCGGTACTATTTAAGCAGCGGCGTATAGGTCAAGGTGGTAAAATGTTTACCATGTATAAGTTTCGCAGCATGATAGCCACGGCTGAAGCAAATGGCTCACAGATGGCGACTGATGCTGATATGCGAGTGACAAGATTTGGCTGCTTTATTAGAAAGACCCGCCTTGATGAGTTGCCGCAGTTTATCAATGTAATAAAAGGCGAGATGAGCCTTATTGGGCCACGGCCTGAGCAACTAGATTTCGTTAAGCAGTTTAATGAGACGATTCCTTTTTACCGCTATCGTCATATCGTCAAGCCGGGTATTTCAGGATGGGCACAAGTGATGCAGGGTTATGCGAGCGATGAGGACGAAACCAAGGTTAAGCTTGAGCATGACTTTTTTTATATCAAGAACTTTTCGTTGACGCTGGATTTGTTGATAGTGATTAAGACGATACAGACGATGGTTACAGGATTTGGGGCTAGGTAGGTTGCGATTAATAATAAAGAGTTTCGATAATGGTGTTTAAGTTTTGATTGAGTTACTGAGTCAACTAAGTCACGTCTTTGATAGGAAAGATAAGTCGAAAATATTACTTATTCTGTTTCTATTTTTCGTG
>JARIEH010000114.1 GCA_029256865.1 Psychrobacter sp. | reverse complement strand
GAGGGCACGCTGGGTATCGTGACCGAGGTGACGCTGAAACTGTTTGGCATCAACGAATGTATTGGTAGTGGACTTTGTCATTTCCCGACGATTGAAGATGCCTGTCAGGCGGTGATGCTCACCATTCAGATGTGTTTGCCTATTGCGCGTATTGAGCTGCTTGATGCGTTGCAAGTCAAAGCCTGCAATCAATATGCAAATCTTGATTTGGTCGAGACACCGACACTGTTTGTGGAATTTCATGGTACAGAAGCAGGCGTCCGTGAACAAGCCCAAACCTTTACCGATATTATCGAAGAATTCGGTGGTACGGACTTTGTTTGGGATACCAATGAGGCTGAGCGCAAACGCCTCTGGCAAGCGCGGCACAATGCTTATCATGCCAGCTCTGCGCTACGTCCAGAGGCAAAAGCACTATCAACTGATGCTTGTGTGCCTATTTCACGCTTAGCAGAATGCGTTAGTGCCACGGCCAAAGACATTGAAGATGCCGATATGATTGGCCCCATCGTCGGTCATGTGGGTGATGGAAACTTTCATGTTTTACTACTGGTCGATACAAATAATCCTGAAGAGGTTGCCAAGGCTGAAGATATTATCGGTCGCTTAGCCATTCGCGCTATTGAGATGGATGGTACTTGTACGGGTGAGCATGGCATCGGTCAAGGTAAGCAAAAATATATGCAGCAAGAACATGGTAACGCCTTGGGGATGATGCAGGCCATTAAGTCTGCGCTTGATCCTAATAACATCTTAAACCCCGGTAAAATATGGCCGTAGACTTGATAATTAATAAAGTAAGGGATAAATAAATACTAAAAAAGCGCTTCTTTTACGAGGCGCTTTTTTAATGGGAGAAATCTATCAGACCATTACCAAAATCAGAATAGCAGGGACAACTAATCATATTTTTTGCGTTTAGTATTGATAGTAATATTACATCTGATCAATTGCCATCTGTGTCAATACGCGTCCACGCGCGGTACGTAACACGTAACCTTGCTGTATGAGATATGGCTCGATTACATCTTCAAGCGTACCCCGGTCTTCTGCCATGGCCGCTGCTATCGCTTCAACGCCTGCTGGACCCCCATCAAAACGTTCATGCAAGATTTCAATATAGCGTCTGTCCAGATGATCCAAACCCCGTCTATCAACTGCCAGCATATCGAGCGCACTGGCCGCAATCATACCATTTATGCTGCCATCTCCTCTTACCTCAGCATAATCACGGACACGGCGCAGCAAACGGTTAGCAATCCGTGGTGTGCCCCGAGCACGGCGAGCAATCTCTACTGCACCATCTTCACTCATCGTCACTCGCATCAGACGCGCAGCGCGCCTAACAATGGTGGTCAGATCGGCAATATTATAAAACTCAAGACGTTGGACAATACCAAAGCGATCACGCAATGGTGAGGTCAGCAGCCCTGCCCGCGTGGTCGCAGCCACCAAAGTAAATGGCGGTAAATCAAGTTTAATAGAGCGCGCAGCAGGCCCTTCACCAATCATGATATCTAGCTGAAAGTCTTCCATGGCTGGATAGAGTATCTCTTCAATGACTGGACTCAAACGGTGAATCTCATCAATGAATAAGACATCGCCCGCCTCTAAGTTAGTCAACATCGCAGCCAAATCGCCGGCACGCTCAAGCACAGGCCCAGACGTTGAGCGCAGATTACCGCCCATCTCACGCGCAATAATATTGGCAAGGGTCGTTTTACCCAGTCCAGGAGGGCCAAAAATTAATGTATGGTCCAGCGCCTCATCACGACCTCGCGCTGCCCCGATAAAGACTTCCATTTGCTCACGCACCACTGGCTGACCGATATATTCAGACAGTAATGCGGGGCGAATATTGGCTTCCGGAGCATCATCTGCTCCTTCTAGCGGATTAATCAAGCGGTCTTGCATCATATCTCTTATCATTATTTAAAAGGTATAAATAGCATAACTAAGCCTAGCTAATAAGTCATGCACAAATATGGTAAAGTAACACGTAGAAATAAGATAAGCGACAACCAGTGTCGCTTACTTATCACTCCTTAAGACTGAATCCATAGCTCAATTAGATTGAATCATATTAAAAGCCAGATAATTGCTTTAAGGTTGCTTTTAGCAAGCTTTGCGTATCTTCAAAGACATCGCCATTTCTCTTAGCAGCTTTAATTGCTTGTTGAGCTTCTTTTTCTTTATAGCCCAAGCCAATCAAAGCACCTTCTACTTCAGCGATGACACTGCCTTCATGAGACATTGGAATTGGCTGATTGGTAAACTCTAAGCCGCTACTATCCACTTCAATGTTTTTCAACTTATCTTTTAGCTCAATCAACAGACGCTGTGCGGTTTTTTTACCAATACCAGGTATGCGCGTCAATGCTGTCTCTGAATCCTGCTCAACATGCATCTTTAGCTCGGCAGGCGACATAGCAGACAACATGGCCAATGCCATTTTGGCACCAACACCATTAACCTTAATCAATTG
>JARIEH010000242.1 GCA_029256865.1 Psychrobacter sp. | reverse complement strand
CCTGCGCCAGATGAGATGCTGATATCGCGCACATGGATATTAAAGCCAGTCGGTCGCCCCAATAATTTGGCATTATCGCTAAGCGAATATTGGGTCTTGGCGATACAGACGGGTACTTTATCGAGATTCAGTGCTTCTAAGCGATGGATTTTGGACTGGGCCAAACTGCTGATATCAATGTCATCGGCGCCATAGATTCGCTGAGCAATCGTACGGATTTTATGAGCAATGCTGTTGTCACTGTCATAAGCCAAACGGAATGGGCTGGGATGATGATTGTTATTGTTTTTATCATTGTTTTGAGTGTTGTTTTGAGCGCTATCATCAAGCAGTTTAATCAAAGCGTTTGCTAAGTCTTCACCGCCAGCCCCACCTTTCTCCCACACTTGAGTTAGGGCAACTTCTACGCCTTTTTCTAGGCAAGCTTGTCGCACCAGCTCAATCTCGGCGTCAGTATCACTGACAAACTGATTGATGGCGACGACGACGGGCAACCCATACACTTCTTGCATATTTTCGATATGCTTCATCAGATTTGGCAAACCTCGCTCAAGCGCGGCTAAATTTTCAGTGGTCAGATAGTCTTTAGTCACCCCACCATTGTATTTTAACGCTCGAATCGTGGCGACAATAACAACCGCATCTGGCGTCAATCCTGACAAGCGACACTTAATATCAAAAAACTTCTGCGCCCCAAGGTCTGCGCCAAAACCCGCTTCAGTAAGGGTATAATCTGCTAAATGCATGGCAACGCGGGTTGCAATAACGGAGTTGCAGCCATGGGCAATATTGGCAAATGGACCACCATGGACGATAGCAGGCGTGCCTTCAATCGTTTGGACAAGGTTGGGTTTAAGCGCTTCTTTTAACAGTACTGCCATCGCTCCATGAGCGTTGAGATCTTTGGCGTAGATTGGCTGTTTGGCTTTATTGTAAGCTATTAAAATATTGCCCAAACGTTTCTTCAAATCATTCAGATCGGTCGCTAAGCAAAAGATAGCCATCACCTCAGAGGCAACAGTAATATCAAAACCATCTTCACGCATCACGCCATCAGTGGTTTTGCCAATGCCACTGATAATAGTGCGTAATTGGCGGTCATTCATATCGACTGCACGCCGCCAAAATACTTGCTTTGGGTCGATATCCAGCTCGTTCCCTTGATAAATATGATTGTCTAACAGCGCTGCTAGCAGGTTATTGGCGGCACCAATGGCATGAAAGTCACCGGTAAAATGTAGGTTGATATCCTCCATGGGCAGTACTTGCGCGTAACCGCCACCCGCTGCGCCTCCTTTTACGCCAAATACTGGACCGATAGACGGCTCGCGTATGGCAACCACTGTTCTCTCGCCGCTATTTTGCTGCTTATGAATGCGGTTTAACGCATCAGCTAAGCCGATAGTGACCGTGGTTTTGCCTTCGCCAGCGGGTGTTGGATTGATGGCAGTGACCAATATCAATTTGCTTTGTTTATTTTTAGCGGGCATGGCAAATACATCGGCTGAGTTTATTTTCGCTTTATAATGCCCATAAGGTTCGATATTGACGGTTGATAAGCCAAGTTTTTCAGCGATGAGAGTGATAGATTGTAGAGTAGCGTTTTGGGCAATGGTTATGTCGCTAGGTACGGGCATGTTAAAAATCTCGGTGCAGTTTATAAGTGGGTTAAATGCTTATTTACTTAGGATGATAAAGACAGCAAAAGCTTAGCTTTGCAAAAGATATTTGACCAATGTCTCAAAGTCATCAAAGACTTCGGTAGGATTTAATTCGCGAATGTCTTGCCCGTAGTTATAACCATAGGACAGACCAAGCGTATCCATATTGGCGTTTTGTCCAGCTAAGATGTCGTTTCTAGAATCACCAATCATGACTGCTTGTTGTGGACTGACATTCAACGCTTTACAGACATGTAATAGTGGCGCGGGGTCTGGTTTTTTGACGGGCAGGCTATCTCCGCCAAGCACTTCACTAAACAAATTCTGCCAACCAAAGGATTGTAATATTTTGGGTACAAAACGAATCGGCTTATTTGTCACTAAAGCCAACGTATAGCCTGCTCCCTGTAGTTTCTTTAAGCCTTTATCGACATCGGGGTAAGCAACAGTTTTGCTGCTATTAATGTTTTTATAAGCCTCAAAAAACACCTGTTCAGCATAATCGGTTTCTGCCTTTGTTAATTCACCTTCTATCACCTCTATCTTACCTACCAACGCACGCTCGACTAGCATTCTTGAGCCATTGCCGACCCAATTGCGTATGCTATCAAGAGAGTAACTTTCTTTACCAAGTGTGGTTAGCATCGCGTTCGTCGCATCAGCCAAATCTGGTACACTATCAATCAAAGTGCCATCGAAGTCAAAAATCAAAAGTTGCTTATCCATTATTCCTCGCTATCTAGCAGTATTGCGTTCGTTTTTAAGTTATGAGTTTTGACGATTAAGTTTTTAGTCTGCATCACCATAGCACAGCAAACAGTGAAAAATAACTATTACAGCGCAGTACTTTATTATTATTAAAGGTAATAAACCAAGTGTTATTCAACTTCTTCATAACGCTCACGATGTTCAGCTTTCATTTTTAGATAAATTTTGTTCTTACGGCACATATCCCACTTTGTCTTAAAAATACGCGCCGATTTTGCTTTGATAGGATCTTCGATTTGACGGGGTAGCTCCTCACGACCATGAGCGCCACTTTGACCTTTTTGATCATCAGGCACGGGCCCTTTATATTTTTGACCACCTTTATGATTGGCATAGCGGCGAGCGCGGGTATAACCCATTTGGATAAATTTGCGTGCCATATCCGCACCGACAAAATCATTGGTAGCCAGATAATCTAAAAATATCTGATAAATAGTCTCGCTGCTTTCTGTCGCAATATCAGGGGTGGCAAAACGCCAATGCGGTAGGATCTCGGACTTATAAGGCTCGACCAATAACACACCCTGCTCACCGCGACCGACACGATACAACTCAGGATGTGCTCGTAAGTCTAAGTTTTTATAATCCAAATCATAATCAAATTCTCTCATCGCTTTTACCTATCAATCGTTATCTGTCAAATTATCATTACTACTGTTATCGAGTATACTGAGCGCAGTTATCTAAAAAATAGCACAGAAATGTTATGTAATCGTGACAGTAAGCGTTTAGCATAAGAAGAGTAGTAAATAGAATCATTTATTGAGCAGGTCAAGATCATGATAGGTCATAAAAAAATCATAAATAAAATCAGCCTAACTGGTTCAGCTTTTACGATGTGGTCAAAAATTAGGCTAGTGCTGTCAGCGTTGCTGGTTGGCGTGTTGAGCATTAATGTCGCCCATAGTGCTTGGTTTGAGCGTTTGATTCCGCAAGGCGAGACCTATACGGTGCGCGAGATAGATCGTGATTTGGCATTTGTGATTGATGGCTTTATTTATGATGCGCGTACTTCTTGTTTTTTAGCAGTGGGCGATCGGGTGATATTTTTTGAAGGTCGTCATGGTATTGACTACCGTGCGACGATTTATGATTTGGATTCGCGTGAGCGTTGTAATCTGCTGTTACGAGGTCGGCTGTATTAAAGATGCCGTTTTTGCATCATTGACGTCGCTAGTTCAAGACAATCGGCTTTCTTATATTATCGAAATGCAGTTACTTATAAATATCTCCCATAAAATATAAGCATAAAAAAAGCCCCAAACAATACTGTTTAGGGCTTTTTAGAATTCTATAAACAAATGGTGGCTCGAGGCAGGATCGAACTGCCGACACACGGATTTTCAATCCGTTGCTCTACCTACTGAGCTATCGAGCCGTCTTCGTTGAGGACGCCATTAAACTAAATATACGCCCTGCTGTCAAGAAGTTTTTGCATTATCTACCATAAAAATTTAAAAATAATCTTTTATGGCTTAATAAAGTGTTGAGATGAGTCAAATGAGTGTTATTAATCTTTAACTCTTAATAGCTCATACTCGCTCATGATACGATGAATGTCACTATCAACTGGCACAAACTGGCGTACGCCTTTTTTGACTTCACAATCATAGACCAGCTTGATAAATTTGGCGTCGATAGCGCGGTTGCGATTTTGTGGATGGACGGTTAGATACTGCAAACGCTTAGCATCGGTTTGCCCATCATCAAAGCAAGCAACCGCAGCGATAGGCTTGTCATTAAACATGCCAACATACAGATATTGACCGCGCTGAAAGCCTTGCTTGACGATATCTAATACTTCTATACCAGTTGGCTGGTTATCATCGCTATCATACAGCGCTTGCAGACGCTCGGCGAGCTCATTTTTGCGAGCGGGTTTTTTAATGAGGGGTGCATCCAGATTGTTGATGGCAAAAGCTTCTAAAGGCATGGTGAGCTCCGATGATGGGGCGCTATTAGGTAATGCGCCATCGCAATTGATAATACTTAAGTCATTATTTTAGCAGAATGAGACAAATTTGTGCTTGCTTTACTGTCCTACCATAGCCGTAATTGCTGGGGTTTGCTATTATGAGGATAATCATTCACTTATCAGACAGCGTTACTTAACGCAGTATCTATACTTAATCGAGTATTTATATTTAATCAAGTATCTAACTGTTGAGTCGTTCCTTATTTATAAGCTGCACTATTATCGTACGGCAAAACTATTATGTACCCTAGAATACGTTGGGCTTACTGATAGCCCTATTTTATTGACTTTATATTTATAGAGAGTAGCCATGACAGCCAATCAAAATTCATCACAGCCTTCAAATTTATATGGTCGCCCAGCGCGTACTGCCACTGTTGAGCGTAATACTGCTGAGACGCAAGTAACTTGTACGGTCAATCTTGATGGTACGGGTCAAGGGGTGGTTGATACTGGTGTACCGTTTTTAGACCATATGATTGACCAAATCAAGCGTCACGGTCTGTTTGACTTAGATATTAAATGTACAGGTGACACTTATATCGATGATCACCACAGTGTTGAAGACACGGGTATCACCGTTGGGCAAGCCTTTGCAAAAGCGTTAGGGGACAAAAAAGGCATTCGTCGTTATGGACATTTTTACGCGCCACTAGATGAGTCGCTGACGCGTGCAGTTGTCGATCTCTCAGGACGCCCTGGCCTGCATATGGACATTCCATTTACGCGCTCGCATGTGGGTACTTTTGATGTCGATTTGTTCAGCGAATTCTTCTATGGTTTCGTCAACCATGCATGGATGACGGTGCATTTAGACAATCTCAAAGGCAAAAACAGCCATCACCAGATCGAGAGTACTTTTAAAGCCTTTGCTCGTGCGCTACGTATGGCTTGTGAGTATGACGAGCGTGCATTGAATACGCTACCGTCGACCAAAGAGGCGTTTTAGATGAGTAGAGGCACGAAAGTTGCACTATTAGATTATGGCATGGGCAATTTGCATTCTGCCAGCAAGGCACTATCAGCGGTAGGGGCACAAGTTTCTATCACTAATGATCCAAAAGTCGTCGCTGCCGCTGATAAAATTGTCTTCCCTGGTGTGGGTGCCATGCGCGATTGTATGATCGGAATGCATGAAGCGGGCATCGATGACGTAGTACGCCATGCAGTGTTTAACAAGCCTGTCATGGCCATCTGTGTCGGTATGCAGGCGTTGTTTGAGCAGTCTGCCGAGAATGGTGGTACAGACTGTCTGAGCCTCTTAGATGGCACTGTAGAAGCCTTTGATCCCACATGGAAAGACGAGCAAGGCGCTAACATCAAAATACCGCATATGGGTTGGAACACTATTAGTGGTATGGATTTTGGCCACCCATTGTGGAGTGGTATCGGGGACAATGCACATTTTTACTTTGTGCATAGCTATTATTGTGCGCCTACCGATCGCTCGCAAGTGGCTGCTGTTTGTGATTATGGGCAGCCGTTTTGTGCCAGTGTGATTAAGGACAATCTG
>JARIEH010000307.1 GCA_029256865.1 Psychrobacter sp. | reverse complement strand
CTGCCAATACGGATGGCATGTCGATGCTGACACTAACGGTAGATAATCCGTTTGGACTGGGCCGTATCAAACGTGATGCAGCAGGTAATATCCAAGCAATTGTCGAGCAAAAAGACGCGAGTGCCGACGAGCAGCAGATTCAAGAGATTAATAGTGGTATTTATTGCGTCGATAATGCCTTATTACATAACTACTTGCCAAAGCTATCAAATAACAATGCGCAGCAAGAATATTATCTGACGGATATCGTCAAATTGGCAGTCGCTGACGGTGTTAGCATTGCTGCCATTGAACCTGAGCATGCCTTTGAGATTGAGGGTGTGAATAACCGCCAACAACTGGCGAGTTTAGAGCGCACTTGGCAAGGAAAACTGGTCGCCGATTTACAAGAAGCTGGCGTCCAGTTTGCCGACCCTACCCGCGTCGATATTCGTGGTACGTTGACTGCTGGTCAGGATGTGTTTGTCGATGTCGGCGTAGTCTTCGAAGGCGACTGTACTTTAGGTGATAATGTCTAAATCGAAGCGGGCTGTGTGATTAAAAATGCCCACATTGGTAATGCTTGCCATATTAAACCTTATTGCGTGATTGACCGTGCCGAAGTCGGTGCTGGCGTGGATATCGGTCCTTTTGCGCATTTGCGCCCTGAGACTGTCTTAGCTGATAACACTAAAGTGGGTAATTTTGTAGAAATTAAAAAATCGACTATTGGTCATGGTAGCAAGGTCAATCATCTAAGCTATATTGGCGATTCAACCGTAGGCACCAATGTTAATATCGGTGCTGGCGTCATTACCTGTAATTATGATGGGGTGAATAAATCGCAAACGATTATTAAAGACAATGTGTTTGTCGGTTCTAACTCTAGCCTCGTCGCACCAGTAACGATCGGTGATGCCGCCACAGTTGCCGCAGGTTCCGTCATCACCAATGACGTTGATAATAATGCGTTGGCTCTAGGTCGTGCGCGTCAAGTACAAAAATCCGACTTCCAGCGTCCCATTAAAAATTCAAAGTAGCCAAATCTTAACCCATAGTCATAGTATCTGAGTAAATAGTGTCTGAATAAATAGAAGCAGTGCGGCAAACTTTGTGGTGCTGCTTCAGTATATTTATAGAGGCATTACTAATAGACTCTTTATTAATAGCCACTCATAGCTAGTAAGCGTTATTGATCGATTAACCAACCATTCATTTTTACTACCTATTGACTGAACACAAACATACATCGAAACATTCAAAATTAAATTTAAGGAATAGACATGTGCGGAATTGTAGGCGCAGTTGCTGAGCGTAATATCGCTAATATCTTACTCGAAGGCTTGAAACGCCTTGAATACCGCGGTTATGACTCCGCTGGTCTGACTGTCATCCGTGATGGTGAACTCCACCGTGAGCGTCAAGTAGGCAAGGTGCAAGCCTTGGTTGATGCAGTCGCTAACAATCCAGAAAATTTTAATGGCCATATCGGCATCGCCCATACACGCTGGGCGACCCATGGTGAGCCTGCACAGCGCAACGCTCACCCGCACGTCTCTGGAAAAATAGCCGTCGTTCATAATGGTATTGTTGAGAACTACGCAGAGTTGAAAGAAGACTTAATCGCAAAAGGCTACGTGTTTACGTCACAGACAGACACTGAAGTAGTCGCGCATCTGATCAATGATATCTATAAAGACAAGTCTGATCTTCTAGAAGCCGTGCGTGCCGTCATTCCGCTACTGAATGGCGCATTTGCACTTGGTATTGTTCATGTCGATAGCCCAGAGGAGCTCATCACGGTTCGTTTGGGCTCTCCTTTGGTGATTGGTGTGGGTATTGGTGAGAACTTTATTGCCTCAGATCAATTGGCACTACTGCCAGTGACCAACCGCTTTATGTACCTAGAAGAAGGAGACATTGCCAAAATTACTCGCCGTCATATTCAAGTCTATGCGGATGGTGTAGAGGTTAGCCGTAAAATCCATGAAATTGACGCCAAGCAGTATAACGCTGATAAAGGCGAGTTTAAGCACTATATGCTGAAAGAAATCTATGAGCAGCCAGATGCGGTCGCTCGTACTATCGACATGGCTTTGCAGAGCGGTGAAACATCCAAACTGCGTGACGACTTTTTACAGCGTCATGAAGCCTTGTTGGCAGATATTCGCCACGTACAAGTGATCGCTTGTGGTACCAGCTATCATGCGGGTATGGTCGCCAAATACTGGTTTGAAAACCTAATACGTGTGCCCTGTTCAGTTGAAGTAGCCAGTGAGTTCCGCTATCGCAACCCAGTCGTTGTCGACAACTCTTTAGTGATTTGTATTTCACAATCGGGTGAAACGGCTGATACTCTATCTGCACTACGTGACACTCAAAAGCAAAAACCAGCAGGAATGGTCAGCTTGGCCCTATGTAACGTGCCAACGTCGTCTCTGGTACGTGAAACGGATATCTTTTTGCCGACCTTAGCAGGCCCTGAGATTGGCGTGGCGTCAACCAAAGCCTTTACTACTCAGCTTGCCGCTCTCATGTTATTGGTATTAAAAATCGGTGTTACCCAATCCCGTATCGATAACGAGCGCTTGACCACGCTAATCGAAAACCTACATAAACTGCCTAACCAGCTTCATGCCAGCTTAAACTTAGATGCACCCATTAAGACCATGAGTGAGAGCTTTGAAGATAAGAGAAGCTGCCTATTTCTAGGTCGTGGTCTACAGTTCCCGATTGCCTTAGAAGGGGCATTGAAGCTAAAAGAAATTTCTTATATTCATGCAGAGGGTTATGCAGCGGGCGAGCTTAAGCATGGTCCATTGGCTTTGGTTGATAAGGACATGCCTATCGTGGTACTGGCACCGAAAGACAGTATGTTTGATAAGCTAAAAGCCAATATGCAAGAAGTACATGCGCGTCACGGTGAGTTATTTGTATTCGCCAGTGAAGAAAGCAAAATGGTCGCTGAGGAGCGCATGCATGTGGTCTATGTACCTGATGTTTGTGAGACCTTAGCGCCAATCGTTTATAGCGTGCCCATACAGCTGTTGTCGTATCACGTGGCGGTTATGCGTGGCACAGACGTTGACCAGCCGCGTAACTTGGCAAAATCGGTGACGGTTGAGTAGGGTTATTACTCTCTGACAATTGTCATTGAGTAACTTTTGCTCATACTGAATCCTTCGCTATCTATTATTAACTAGATGGCGAAGGATTTTTTTATGGATAACAAAAATAGAAAAATCCCAATAATTTGAGAATAATTTAACACAACTATTCTGCTAAGTTGGCGAGTACATTGAAAACGATTAAAGCACTCATTTTTAAATCCATTTGCCATAACGCTTCTTATGGTAACAAGAGGCAGTCTTTTAGAGTGTATTTGCGATCGTCAAACTTACTTACCTATGGTTGATTCTAATCACATTGGTGTAC
>JARIEH010000199.1 GCA_029256865.1 Psychrobacter sp. | reverse complement strand
CAGTAATGGTAGCAGCACAGGGTTAAACTACTCGGCTAACATGACTTGTGACTGATGACCGCTCATGGCATCAATGACAGGTAGCTGCTTCGGCGCTCTTGGCGCAGCATATTGTGCGCTTAATCCTAGTTCGCGCATCAGTCTGTCATCATTTGATTGGCTGGCATTACCCGTGGTGAGTAGTTTGTCGCCATAAAAGAACGAGTTTGCACCCGCCATAAATGCCAAAGCTTGCTCAGCATCAGATAAGCTTTCGCGCCCTGCAGATAAGCGCACATAACTGCTCGGGCAGCAAATACGCGTCACTGCAATCGTACGAATCCACTCTAAGACTGAGAGCTGACCTTCTGCCAAGACTTTGTCGCCAAGGGGCGTACCAGAGATAGGGACAAGTAGGTTGACTGGGATGGATTCAGGGGCTTTTGGCATCTTTAGTAGCTCATGTACCCAGTCGATGCGGTCATCACGGCTCTCACCCATACCGACGATATTACCGCTACAGACATTGATGCCTGAGTTGCGTACATGTGCCAGTGTATCAAGCCGCTCATCATAGCTGCGGGTACTGACTACCTGCTCATAATAGTTCCTCGAGGTATCTAGATTATGGTTGTAATAATCGAGCCCCGCATCCGCCAATTGCGTCGCCTGTTCAGGATTGAGCATGCCAAGGGTCATACAAGTCTCAAGACCCAGCTCTTTTACTTCTTTAATAAGCTCGACCACATAAGGCATGTCCTTGCTGCTAGGGTGCTTCCAAGCCGCGCCCATACAAAACCGTGATGAGCCACTCGCTTTAGCACGTTTAGCAGCGGCGATGACCTTATCTATCTCCAGACGCTTTTCTGCTTGCAATTTGGTCTTATCACGATGGTGCCCAGATTGTGAGCAGTAGCCGCAATCTTCAGGACAGTTACCCGTTTTAATAGACAGTAAGGTGCTTATTTGCACTTCGTTGGCGGAGAAGTTCTGTCGATGAATGGTTTGCGCTTGTAATAATAAGTCCATTAATGGCAAATCAAACAACTGTGCAATCTGTTCGCGGCTGTGTTTGCTTGATGGTGGGATTTTTTCTTTACTCAAAAAATCGGCGCTTAAAAGACCTGTTGTGAAAGAATTATGTTTGTTATTTGCGGTATTTTTTGTTGAGAGTTCTGCAGTCGTTTGGGCTGTAGGTTCTGAAATAGAAAGCAATCCTGCCATGAGTTAAATCCTTTTAAAAAACATGAGACGATAATAAAATCAAATAAATTATAAACGTTTGTATTATAAAGTAGACAATAAAAAGGGTTACGGTAACCGTAGTATACCGTAACCCTTTTAGAAAACCAGAGTCAGATTAGTTGACGTTTAAATTCGTATTAGTGAACTTGATAGCGTTAAACAATCACCGACTCTGCTAATTATTTGCCAATTTTATGCTTGGCAACACCAACCCAGTGCTCAGCAAACTTCTGTGCTTTATAAGTGTAAGGCTTAATTTTTTGGATATAAGGTGCACACTTTTCTGGAACCTCTGGCACGATGTGTTTGGCTAACTTATTGAACCACATCATAAGGCTGTAATCGCCATCTATGCTTAGCTTGCCTTCTTGAACGGCAGTCATAAATGCAGGGAGACTGCCTTTAGTGAGAAGCTTCACGCCAGTCATAGAGTCTTTAAACTTGATACTCAGGTCGGCCTTTTCAGCGCTGCCACTATTTTGGCGAAACTTACCATTGTCAAAAGTGAAGTGGCGTATAACGTCAGACTCTTCGCTGGTAAATTCGATGGTTACTTGACGATCGGCCAGCAGTTTCTGTACTTCTTCATTGTCGCTATCAGCAAGCATAGACAAGCGATAACCAACCACAGCCAGCAATACGTCTAATGGATCAGATTTGATATTTAACACAGGGATATTGAACATAATTGAATTCCTAAAAACGAATATAAAAAATGGATGCAAAGGGATTGATTAAAAA
>JARIEH010000042.1 GCA_029256865.1 Psychrobacter sp. | reverse complement strand
GCTGAAGAAAAACCTTTCACCCGTGCTGAAACAGATAAGATGCTGACATTGGCCGAAAAAGGTATCGCCGAGCTGATCAAAATGCAACAAACAGCGCTTGGATGGTAATCTTAAAACCAGCGTTTTTTCTCTTCAAATAGTTATTCAATGAGCAGCTATTTGATAGGTCTGCTAAATAATGCAGAGCAACCAACAGGTATTGAGGCATGTTAAAGCTAACTGATGAGGGTGCTAAGATTACCTTACAAGGCCAGCCACCAGCAGGTGATAATGGCATGTTTTGGTTTGGCTCGGCATTGTTGGTAGGGGCGGTGGCCGTCGCTATGGCGATGAGCATACTGCCAGAACGTTTGGCGATTGGCGCACTTGCATTACTCATTGTCGGAAGTTTTGTCTTTAATAATAAACGCCAACAGCAAAAAAAAGCCATGAGTGGCAAGATTAGCAGTGGTATATTATGGGTACGCGCGGGTGAGCTGGTACATGATAGCCAGGGCAAGCGTGAGAGTATTCAGCTTGCTGACGGTGATAAAGTCATGCTGGTTAGCGCACAGCTACAAATTGTTGATGCCAATAACTCACGAAAATATGATATTAGTGGCTTTGAGAGTATGCAGGAAGCGCAGGCTACCAAAGCCATACTAGAAGGCCAAGCTTTTAGCAAACGTCATGCCAATATAAAGATGAACAGCAACTGATTGTTTTTATGTAAAACTGCTATTGCTGCCCCTTCTTGCCATGATATTATTGTTGTTTAGGTTGTAGCCTACCTTTTATATTCATATACTCTCCTTTTGTCGTCTAAATAGCAGTAATAGTGCTTGCAGTCTCCTGCTGAAATGTACTATAACTAGAGACTGCTAGCCTAATAACAACAACTATTGCTGTATTGACAAGGAGTTAGTCATGCCACCATTGACGACTATTGCCTCACGTGACACCCGACCTGTCTGCTCTACGACCAAAAAAACGCCTATAGTCATAAAAACATTTATTATGTCATTATTAATAATGCTATTGGGTAGTACCAGTTACGGACATGCCGATAGCATGAGTGCGCTTATCGCGCAAAAGTCAGCCCAAGCTGAGCCAGCAGTGCCAAGTGCCAAAATCAGTACACGCTCCACTATTCAGCGTGTACGTAGCAATCAAGCCAATCGAATTAATCAAACCAATCAGGCATATGCCAATCCAACGATTAACACCCAAACCAATACTAATTGGTACGCTTATAAGCAGATACCTACAAATAATAATGCGCTCAACACCTCCTATCGTTATCCTGAAGTACCAAGACCATCACCAGCCATATCCCCCGCATTTTTAACGGGTAGTTACGATAATGTGGCTAGTGAGTATCTGCCCCTCCTTACACAAGCAGAAGCACAGAGCCATACAGCAGCGCGTGAAGTGATTAGCACGGCACGTAAGATGGCGCTCAATGAGCGTACCATCATTCAGGGTGGCTGCTGGGATTATCTTGATGCGGTATTTAAGCGTGCAGGTGTGACGCGTGATACGGTGCATAAGGGCGCATATACACAAGGACCTTATGCCAACAGCAGTGAGATTGAGGCAGGTGACTGGTTGTATTATATTAATCATGGTTACAATGGTGTTGAGCATAGCGGGCTTTTCGTCGGTTGGGTCGATGAAACAGCCAAGCAAGCGCTTATGCTAAGCTATGCTGGTGAGAATCGCCGCGAGCCTGCACGCTATCGGGTCTATGACTTGAGTAATGTGTATCAAATTATGCGTCCAACTCTTTAGGAAGCCTGTTCAATGGGTTATTTGAAATAGCAGGCTATCGTTAATAGCTAGAGGTTGGAAAGGATTTTTAAAATTGCTATAAGGCGACCGACTGCAGATAGTACATGTCGTACATCTAGGCAGGGTGATGGCGTAGCGGTCTAAAACTGCGCTGATTATAACTATCGTTGCAAAAAAGCGTCTGTTACTTAGCAAGTTGCAGACGCTTTTAGTTTCTGTGCAGTAGCGTTTATATTTTATATGGCAAAGGCTTTTAGAACGGCTTGACCACCACTAAAATGACGATAATTACCAAAGAAAATACGGGCACCTCATTAAACCAGCGCCAAAAAACATGGGTTTTATAATGGGGATTGTTGACGAGCTTTTTGCGATAAAAGCCGCACGCGCCGTGATAGGCCGATAATAAAACCACCAATAGTAGCTTAACGTGTAGCCAGCCTTGCGTTTTATATACTTCCCATCCCAGTCCGAGCATCCATAAGCCAAAGATCCACGTCGCTATCATAGAGGGCGTCATAATGCCGCGATAGAGTTTACGCTCCATGACAATGAAACGCTCTTGACCTACAAGATCATCACTCATAGCATGATAAACAAACAGGCGTGGCAAATAGAAAATCGCCGCAAACCAACAGACCATTGAGATAATATGCGCTGCTTTAATCCAGTTAAAATAATCTGCCATCGTACTTTCTCTTTAATGTTTTTTAGTGATCAGCCTTCATACTTTATAAGTACTGATCACTCTAAAATCAAGTTTCATTCATTTTAATGCTGGCAAGCTTAACGCAGATGACGCAGTAATGGTAGCAGCACAGGGTTAAACTACTCGGCTAACATGACTTGTGACTGATGACCGCTCATGGCATCAATGACAGGTAGCTGCTTCGGCGCTCTTGGCGCAGCATATTGTGCGCTTAATCCGAGTTCGCGCATCAGTCTGTCATCATTTGATTGGCTGGCATTACCCGTGGTGAGTAGTTTGTCGCCATAAAAGAACGAGTTTGCACCTGCCATAAATGCCAAAGCTTGCTCAGCATCAGATAAGCTTTCGCGCCCTGCAGATAAGCGCACATAACTGCTCGGGCAGCAAATACGCGTCACTGCAATCGTACGAATCCACTCTAAGACTGATAGCTGACCTTCTGCCAAGACTTTGTCGCCAAGGGGCGTACCAGAGATAGGGACAAGTAGATTGACTGGGATAGATTCAGGGGCTTTTGGCATCTTTAGTAGCTCATGTACCCAGTCGATGCGGTCATCACGGCTCTCACCCATCCCAACGATATTACCGCTACAGACATTGATGCCTGAGTTGCGTACATGCGCCAGTGTATCAAGTCGCTCGTCATAGCTGCGGGTACTGACCACCTGCTCATAATAGTTCCTAGAGGTATCTAGATTATGGTTGTAATAATCGAGCCCCGCATCCGCCAATTGCGTCGCCTGCTGGGGGTTGAGCATACCAAGGGTCATACATGTCTCAAGACCCAGCTCTTTTACTTCTTTAATGAGCTCGACCACATAAGGCATGTCCTTGGCGCTAGGGTGCTTCCAAGCCGCACCCATACAAAACCGCGATGAGCCGCTTGCTTTAGCACGCTTAGCAGCTGCGATCACCTTATCTACCTCCAGCCGCTTTTCTGCCTGCAATTTGGTCTTATCACGATGGTGCCCTGATTGTGAGCAGTAGCCACAATCTTCAGGACAGTTACCCGTTTTAATAGACAGTAAGGTGCTGATTTGTACTTCATTAGCAGGAAAGTTCTGCCGATGGATAGTTTGCGCTTGTAATAATAAATCCATTAATGGCAAATCAAACAACTGGGCAATCTGTTCGCGGCTGTGTTTGCTCGATGGTGGGGTTTTTTCTGTGCTCAAAAAATCGGCGCTTAAAAGACCTGTTGTGAAAGAATTATGTTTGTTATTTGCGGTATTTTTTGTTGAGAGTTCTGCAGTCGTTTGGGCTGTAGGTTCTGAGATGGAGAGCAATCCTGCCATGAGTTAAATCCTTTTAAAAAACATGAGACGATAATAAAATCAGATAAATTATAAACGTTTGTATTATAAAGTAGACAATAAAAAAGGTTACGGTAACCGTAGTATACCGTAACCCTTTTAGAAAATCAGAGTCAGATTAGTTGACGTTTAAATTCGCATTAGTGAACTTGATATCGTTAAATAATCGCCAGCTCCGCTAACTACTTACCAAGTTTATGCTTGGCAACACCAACCCAGTGCTCAGCAAACTTCTGTGCTTTATAAGTGTAAGGCTTAATTTTTTGGATATAAGGTTCACACTTCTCTGGAACAGCTGGTACGATATGTTTGGCAAGTTTATTGAACCACATCATAAGACTGTAATCGCCATCTATGCTTAGCTTGCCTTCTTGAACGGCAGTCATAAATGCAGGCAGGCTACCTTTAGTGAGAAGCTTCACGCCGGTCATAGAGTCTTTAAACTTAATACTCAGGTCGGCCTTTTCAGCGCTGCCACTATTTTGGCGAAACTTACCACTGTCAAAAGTGAAGTGGCGTATAACGTCAGACTCTTCGCTGGTAAATTCGATGGTTACTTGACGATCGGCTAGTAGCTTCTGTACTTCTTCATTGTCGCTATCAGCAAGCATCGATAGGCGATAACCAACCACAGCCAGCAATACGTCTAATGGATCAGATTTGATATTTAACACAGGGATATTGAACATAATTGAATTCCTAAAAACGAATATAAAAAATGGATGCAAAGGGATTGATTAAAAA
>JARIEH010000329.1 GCA_029256865.1 Psychrobacter sp. | reverse complement strand
GCGATAAAATGCTTGGGGTGTAATTCTACTTCACGAATCATCGCGCGTACATGATCGTTATAACGCAAGCGACGTAGACGAGTTTCAGGGAATTGGCGGTTAAAGGTATAAGACATAATCGTTCCTTATGATATTTTCAATAATTGTCATTTCAACATCTTTGCTTTCATTAAATCAAGCATCTTGAAAGCGTGTCATTTTTTATAAAATGAATTTTCATCAAAGAGTATTTCAATAGAGTGAGACTACTATAACCAAAAGCAACCTACTAAAGCAAAAAGCCCCACCAAGGCGGCAGGGCTAGTTGTCAGGTATATTTCTTATTCACCAAGCACTTTACAACTACTTAAGGCTCGATGATTTGCGTTACTGGTACCTGTTCAACAGTGCTCTGTTTCAGAGTGACCTCTTTAGTAACCACTCCAACAGCGGCATCTGCTTTGCCATCCTTATTGATGTCAACGGCAGCAGTAGGTCTAAAGGTCGATTTGGTCGATGTTTTAGATTGCTTAATCGCCTGAGCTTCTTGTGGAGAGGCTACTCGTGCTGAGCTTGCTGCATCGATAACATAAGCAGCTTTCGCTTGCGTACGGTTGGCGGGCAAGTTGGCGATTTGGGTGAGATTGCTATATTGCGCCGCAGGAATGACTTCTGGCACATCAAGATTAGCACCGCCACCGAGCGCTTGGTACAGTTCAATTTGGCTAACGATTTTCTGTAGTTCTAAATCTAAAATACCTTGCTGGGTTGAGAACAACGAACGCTGCGCATCGAGCACATCTAGATAGTTTGAGATACCCGCTTTAAAGCGCGCATCTGCTATCTGATAGGTCTGCTCAAAGTTATCTTGCAGACGGTATTGCGCCTGTAGCTGCTCGCCTAATGTGGCTCGTGTCGCTAACACATCAGACACTTCACGGAATGCAGTCTGGATAGATTTCTCATAACCTGCAAGGGTTTGCTCACGTTCGATTTTCGCCACATCGTAGTTAGCATCCAAGCGACCAGCGTCGAAGATTGGCACACTAATATTTGGACCAAACGACCAACCAACTGAGCCACTTTTGAACAAGTCGTCTAAACTGCCACTACTCACGCCAACACTACTGGCAAGGCTAATAGAAGGGAAGTAAGAAGCACGTGCTACGGCGATGTTAGCGCCCGCCGCTTTAAGATTATACTCAGCCTGCAAGACATCAGGACGATAGCGTAGCAGCTCACTTGGTAAACCAGCACTAAATATTTCATGCGTGGTGATATTGCTGACAGCAGGTGTTGGAATAAGTGTCCCTGGAATGGGTCCACCGACCAAGAACTGTAGCGCGTTACGTGATTTTAAAATACTGCTTTGCGCACGCAAGACAGCAAGCTTGGCATTTTCTAAAGAGGCATTGGCTTGTAATGAGGGCAACTTGGGGTCGATACCCGCTTCAAAGCGTTTATCCGCGATGAATAGTGATCTCTCACGACTTTCAACCGTGGCTTCTGCGAGTTTTAGCTGGGCTAAACTGTAGCTTAGATTGGCATAGCTTTGGGCAATATTACTAATCAAGCTGATCTGGGTAGAGTCTTTTGCCGCTGTCGTGGCCAAAAAATTCTGCAACGCTTGATCTTTTAGGCTAGCAATCTTGCCCCAAAAGTCTAGTTCATAATTTGCCAACCCAAGCTGAACATTATAGCTATCACCTGTGTTGTTTCCTGTCGGCCCTGAAGTACGTCTACGAGAATAGCCCGCCTGACCATCAATAGTAGGCAGGTCACGGATATCAGTGATTTGATACTGTGCGCGCGCTTTTTCGATCGCTAAGCGTGCATTTTCAAAGTCTTTGTTGTTTTCAAGACCCAGTGTAATCAGACCTTTTAGGCGTTCATCACTATAAAAGTTCTGCCAACGTTGACTGGCAAGACTTGATTGTTCAGACGTACTAATTGTTTCCTTATCAAACGTCCCGTAAGCTTGTTCGATAGGAATATTAGGTTCAGCAAGGACAGGACGCATATCCGCTTTGGGAATAGTGTTACAAGCCGCCATGCTCATTGCTAATACTGTTAGACCAAGCAGGCGACCACCGTTTTTGCGCATCTGTGTAGAGGAAAAGGTTTCCTGTAGATTGCTCATGGTCGGCATGCTAGCAGTAGTCCCTACTGCTGCCGCTGACTTGTTGGTAAAAATGGAACGAAAACTCATTGTGTATTATCTCCAAGGCTTACAGGCTGATAATTCTCAGGGGGCGTTGGGCTTTGTGGACCAGGCGTACCGTTATCATCATCTTTATTATTTGGTGCGTTGTTCTCATATTTATGCGGGAACATACTGCGCACCCAAATAAAGAACATAGGAATAAAGAAGATGCCTAAGAACGTAGCGGTAATAACACCACCAACAACACTGGTACCGATAGCATTCTGACTACCTGAGCCTGCACCAGTCGCTATGAATAATGGCACAACACCAAGACCAAAGGCAAGTGAGGTCATAATAATAGGACGTAGACGCTGTCTTGCTGCTGTCATGACCGCCTCTTTTAGACTATAGCCTTGTTCTTGGTGTTCTTTTGCAAATTCAATAATCAAAATGGCGTTTTTGGCGGACAGACCAACCACTGTGAGTAAGCCTACTTGCAAGTAAATATCATTCTCAAAGCCTCGTAGCCAAGTAAATATCACCGCTCCCAAGACTCCCAGCGGAATCACCAGCAGAACTGAGAAGGGTACAGACCAGCTTTCATACAAGGCTGCTAGACATAGGAATACCACTAAGATTGAGAGTGCATATAGCATGGGCGCTTGTGCACCTGACTTTTGCTCTTCAAGTGACATGCCTGTCCATTCAAAGCCAACACCTTCAGGGAGCTGTTCAACGATAGACTCCATGGAGCTCATCGCTTCACCCGTACTTAAGCCCGGTGCTGCGCTGCCTTGAATGTTCATTGACGGCAAGCTGTTATAGCGAGTCAAACGTGGAGAGCCTGATTGCCATTCACTACTCGAGAACGCATCAAATGGAATCATGTTACCAACATCGTTACGTACATACCATTTACCGATATCATCAGGGTTGGTACGGCTGCTCGCTTCACCTTGGACAAAGACACGCTTAATACGGCCACGGTCAATGAAGTCATTGATATAACTTGATCCCCATGCCGTAGAGATGACGCTATTGATATTCGCCATCGAAAGACCATAGGCGGCCGCTTGTTCTTGGTTGATGTTTACTTTTAGTTGTGGGGCGTCTTCTTGGCCGTTCGGGCGCACACCTGCGACTTGCTCGTTTTGTGCGGACATTCCAAGAAGCATATTACGTGCTTCAAGCAGTGCATCGTGCCCGATACCACCTGTATCTTGTAGCATCAAATCAAAACCGCTGGCGTTACCAAGTTCAGTGATCGCTGGCGGTACAATGGCAAACACCTGCGCTTCATTAAGCTGAGTAAAGAAGTAACCCATTGCCCGATCAGCGACAGCTTGTGCAGTATTTTCTTTGCCTGTACGTGCATCCCAGTCTGTTAAACGGACGAATGCCAGCCCCATGTTTTGTCCTTGGCCAGCAAAACTAAAGCCTGCGATAGTGAAGACGGAAGCGATATTGTCTTCTTCTTGAGTATCGTAATAATTGCTGACTTTATCGAGCACAGCTTGAGTTTCGTTAAGCGTCGAACCAGAGGGAAGCTGTACCAAGGTAAACATAATACCCTGATCTTCTTCTGGTAAGAATGAGCCGGGAATACGTAAGAATACCACCGCCATAATGCCAATGATTGCAGCATAGCCAATCAGATATAACCATTTGAAACGGAAACTATTGCCTACTAGGTTTTCATACGATCGGCTGAGTTTGAAGAAAGTACGGTTGAACCAACCAAAGAAACCTTTTTGATTTTCTTCATTACCTTTTTCATGGCTCTTACTTCGTTTTAGCAAGGTCACACATAAAGCAGGGGTAAAGATAAGCGCGACCAATGCCGAGAGTACCATCGCGGTAATCAAGGTAATAGAGAACTGGCGATAAATCACACCCGTTGAGCCACCAAAGAAGGCCATTGGTACGAATACTGCTGATAGAATCAGCGCAATACCAATAACAATTTTACTGATTTCTTTCATGGATTGTATGGTGGCGTCCTTGATGGAGATATCTGGATCCTCCTCCAAGATACGCTCAACGTTTTCTACGACGACGATAGCGTCATCGACCAGTAGGCCAATGGACAGTACCATAGCGAACATGGTCAGCACGTTGATACTAAAGCCTGCAACATAGAGTACGGCAAAGGTACCCAGTAGAACGACAGGTACAGCAAGAGTAGGGATGATGGTTGCACGCCAGTTCTGTAAGAAAATGAACATGACGATAAAGACCAGCGCGATCGCTTCTATCAACGTGTATACCACTTGCTCAATAGATAAGCGTACAAACGGTGTCGTGTCGTAAGGTACAACCGAAACCAAGCCCGCTGGAAAGTTAGCTTCCAGCTCAGCCATACGTGCACCGACGGCTTCACGCGTCTCAAGCGCGTTCGCTCCACCAGCCAGAGAGATACCTAGACCAGCGGCTTCTTGACCATTATAGAGTGAGATAACGCTATAGTTTTCACTACCAATCTCAACATCTGCGACATCTCCTAAGCGCACTTGCGCGCCAGAGCTGTCTGTTTTTAATAAGATATTTTTAAACTCATCAGGCGTTTGCAAATAGCTTTGCACAGTCACGGTGGCGTTAATCACCTGTTGATCGGTATCGGCAGGCGCTTGGCCCAGCTGACCAGCAGAGACTTGCGCGTTTTGCGCACGTACTGCGTTGACCACATCAGATGGCACCATATTATAGCTACGCAGGCGTGATGGATCTAACCAGATACGCATTGCATAAGCAGAACCGAATACCTGAACTTCACCGACACCCTCGACTCGGCTAAGCTGATCGACAACGTTTGAGTTGACATAGTCAGCGATATCCGCGCGATCCATAGCACCGTCTTCAGAAATAAAACCTTGCACCATTAAAAAGCTGCTAGAGGATTTATTGACGTTGACGCCTTGGCGCTGGACGGATTCAGGTAATGAGCTCATGGCCGCTTGTAGCTTATTCTGTACCTGTACTTGAGCGGTATCAGAATCCGTACCGTTCTCAAAAGTCAAGGTGACAGAGGCGCTGCCGTTTGAAGAGCTCGACGACGACATATACATCAAGCCATCGAGACCTTTCATACGTTGCTCGATGACTTGAACGACTGAGTCTTCAACGGTTTGGGCGTTAGCACCAGGATAGCTTGCGCTTACTGAAACGGTTGGTGGTGCAATGCGTGGGTACTGCTCAATCGGTAAACTAACAACCGATATCACCCCGACGAGCATGACTAAAATAGCCAATACCCATGCAAAAATAGGGCGATCAATAAAAAAACGTGACATAGTATATCCCTAAGTCTTCCTATCTTTGAATGGAATTAGTTGGTGGCTGCTTCTGCAGGTTTTTTAGCGGAACTGTCATTATCAGACGTATCCGCTGTCTTTGCGGCTTGCTGCGGTGTTTTTGCCGGAGGCGCACCTTGTGCGGACGGGTCAGGTTTCGCATTCTCTAAGGGCTTTACGACCACTTCTTGTTCAGGTTTGACCTTTGAACCGCCAATCACCACTACTTTATCCCCAGCTTTAAGACCATCTGTGACAACCCACTGTCCATCATAAGTGCCACTAATGGTGACAGGACGTACTTGAATTTTGTTGTTTTCGTCAACAATATATACTTGCGTTTCACTCTTAGGTGTACGCATAACTGCGCTTTGCGGGACTAAAGTTGCATTGGTAATGACACTTTGCGTCAAACGTGCAGTGACATACATACCTGGTAGCAGTATATTATTATTGTTAGGGAATACTGCACGCAAAGTCACCGCACCCGTTGACTCATCAACCTTGGCCTCAGAGAGGGCAAGCTGACCACGCACTGGGTATACTGAACCATCTTCTAAGACCAGCTCAACGGTATTCATTCCTGCCTGCGCTTTACCTTCAGAGATTTGTTGACGCAGTTTGAGCAGCTCGGAGGATGATTGGCTGATATCGACATAGATAGGATCTAGACGCGAGATGGTTACCAGTGGATTTGGCTGCCCTGAACTGACAAGTGTACCAGCAGTCACGCTTGAGCGATCACTACGACCTGTGAGAGGTGCGCGCACGATAGTACGATTGAGATCTAGGGCACTGGCATTCAAGTTGGCTTTTGCAGCTTGAATGTTGGCGTTTGCGCTCTCAATGCCTGCTTGAGTTTGTCCAACCGCTGCTTGAGCACTCTGAACCGCCGCTTGTGCCGTACGAACCTGCGTCTGTGCTTGATCATATTGTTGCTTAGATATGGCATCGATATCGACCAGCCCTTGCAGACGTTGTAGATCGTTCTGTGCTTGCGCAAGTGAGGCTTGACGACTGGCCAGTTCAGCTTTTGCATTGGCGTTATTTGCCACCGCGGTTTGATAATTGGCTTGAGCTTGTTGTACTGCTGCTTCACCGCTGGCAACCGAGGAGGTATAGTTGTCGGTATTGATTCGATAGAGTGGCTGCCCTTGTTTGACATTACTGCCTTCACGGAACAATACTTCTTCAATAACCCCATTTACCTGTGGACGGACGTCTGCAGTTTGATAAGCGGCAGTGCGTCCAGAGAAAGTTTGTACTTGGGGTATGGTATCAAAGGTAACAGTCTGGACGTTGACGACGGCAGGCGGCATCTGCTGCTGTGCTGCTTGATCACCAGCGGCGTCCTCGTTTTTGTTACAGCCAACCAGTACAGCTCCAGATAGTACAGATGCTATTACAAGCGCAAGAGTAGAGTGCTTCATCAATGTCCTCGTCAATAATATAGATGCGATATAAGTAAAAGTTTAATGGTCAATATTAACGTCATGGGTAGTTTTGTGTCACAAGCTAACTGATAATATTTAATTAACGATGCTGCTCTTAATATAAGTATAAATAATTTATTAAAGATGCTAATAATTAATATCATGAACAGCTTCAGTGCTCAAGATGAGCCATATAAAAGGTCAAGCCACTATATATTCTAAGTAGTTGAAATCTGATCGCTGCTTAACGAGCAAATTAAAAAGTCATAAAGCAAAGTGATGGTACTAAAAAAACGACCATATACTGGTTTTAGATAAATAAATTCAATCGACTATTATAAACTATGGGGTTAACCCTACAGTCAAGCACAAAAAGACAGGTCTTTGTGCCTGAAAATTGCCTTACAACTCTTCGTAAAGCAATAAAAACATAGATAATACAAGTGATACATCAAATAAGAAAAGCTTAATAATGCGACGATTGACTGCCTTAAAAATTGTTAATTTTTGTTATATTAACTGACTAGCTGCTCTTTCTTAATAATATCAGTGCTAATTTCTAGCAGAAAATTCATCGTACAGAAGATAGGTGTTTTAGCAACATGTAAATATGAACACTGTTATATAGAGTCTTAAGCTATGGTTATCGGTCTGATATCGTATTAAATTATAATAAACGCGCGCTAGCAAGTTGCGTAAGCTGATAAAGCCCTTGACGGTAGCGATTATCAGGAAGTGTGCTCAATGCTTGTTGCGCAAGCGCTGTTTCTTCTAAAGCGCGTTTTTTACAATAATCTAACGACCCTGAACGTCGAACCAGTTCGATCAGCTGCTCAGCATTGGGCGTCTTGCCCGTTTGTACTGCTACTCGTAGCTGATCATAGCCCTCTTTATTAGTATCTTTTAATAATTCAAGCGCTTTAATCGTAGGTAGGGTGGGCTTGCCTTCAGCGAGATCGTCACCGAGGTTTTTGCCCATAAGTTCACTATCACCACTGTAGTCGAGCACATCATCAATAATCTGAAAAGCATTACCAAAGTGCTGACCAAAATCACCCAATGCCTGCATATATTCTGTTTTGTCCTGTAAGATGGCAGCGCCTTGAGTCGCCATCATAAACAGACGAGAAGTCTTACCGTCGATAATACGCAGATAGTCGTCTTCTGTTGCCGCAGGGTTGTGCTGATGCTGTAGCTGCAATACTTCGCCCTCGGCAATATCACAAGTACCATCTGAGAATACTTGCAGTAATGGTAAGCTTTGGAAACCGACCAATAAGTTAAAGGCACGGGCAATCAGATAATCACCGACCAATACGGCGGTGGCATTGTCCCAAGTAGCATTTGCGGTTGGCTTACCGCGGCGCTGACCTGATTCATCAATCACATCGTCATGAACCAAGGTTGCGGTGTGCAACATCTCTGTGATCGCTGCTAGATGCATGGCTTGCTTGGATGGTGCATCCTCAAACATGCGTGCACACAATAAAGTAATCAGTGGGCGCATGCGTTTGCCACCAGCATTGATGACGTGCTGAGAGACATTCATCACCAGCTGAACTTTAGAATTGAGACTGCCAAAAACTTGTTTGTCCATAATCTCAAAATCATCAGCGACGATGTTTTGAATGTCGGCGTAGCTTGGCGTAGATACAGATGAAGAAAATGCGCTTGATAAAGAAGTGATGGTCATAATAAGTAGTCGTATCAATAAAGGGTTAAATAATTGTTTGATAATAGTCTTTTATAAGACTGTCAGTGCGCTTATAGTAGCATAGCTATGTAATCAAGTCGGTGATTAAAGTGGGTGATACGTTGATAGTACATTGTAAGTTGCTGATTATATAGGCTATAATAACAACCCCTAAACCTAAGTTTATAGTCAAGGTTTTGGCGAAGCTAGATTTGGAATTTATTTTACCTGGTGTTAGCTTGATAAGCTTTGGATATTTTGAAACTTAAGATATTCCGTATTAGGGTTTTAGCAAATACGGGTCAGTTTTTAGGTACTATCACCAACTTTAAAAACAAGAAGAGCGGCTTGCTTTTATGAGCAAAAAGCCGTAAAATCTTGCCTTTAATTTTTCCCTGTCGTGTTCGTCGTCGAAGTGTTGATATAATATCAGCCACGGCACACGGGTTAAACGGAGTCAGACAATGTACGCAGTAATCAAAAGTGGTGGTAAACAGCACCGTGTAGTCGTCGATGAGTTGCTTAAAGTAGAATTGCTAAAAGCAGAAAAAGGCGAAACGATTAAATTCGAAGACGTGTTGATGGTTGTTAACGGTGATGATGTAAAAATCGGTCAGCCAGTCGTAGAAGGTGCTAGCGTAGAAGTGGAAGTGGTTGAACATGGTCGCGGCGACAAAATCCGCATCGTCAAACACAACCGTCGTAAGCATTATCACAAAGAGCAAGGTCACCGCCAATGGTATACCTTGTTAAAAATCAAAGCGATTAATGCCTAATTATCAGCTTAGCTATTAACTTTTAGCTACTCATACACAATAGCGCACTAAAAGCTCAAGAGTTATCGCCATAGCGATAAGTCACATTAACAAGGAGATTTTCTCATGGCACATAAAAAAGCTGCCGGCTCGACACGTAACGGTCGTGATTCAAACCCAAAAATGCTCGGCGTAAAAATCTTTGGCGGTCAAGCCATTGTCGCTGGTAACATCATTGTTCGTCAACGTGGTACAGAATTCCACGCAGGCGCAGGTGTTGGCATGGGTCGTGATCATACTTTATTCGCACTAAATGACGGTGTGGTAAAGTTTGCAACTAAAGGTAAACTAAACCGTCGCTATGTGATGGTTGAAAGCGAGTAATTTTCGCGCTCAATTTGTCTTATGGTTGATAAATGAGACAGCTTGATACCTAAAAAAATCCCTATTGCTATTTGGCAGTAGGGATTTTTTGTGCCTGACTCTGGGTTTGAAGATGAGTCATGGCGCTACAGCCCTATAGATTAAAGTACCAAATATCATCAAAAAAATGGTGTAACGGCACTCGTTACAAGCGCGTATGGCAGGGGTAGTATTGATTGCAATTCATGACTAGGCGCGTAATAAAAAAACTGGCACACTGTGTCCATTGGTTAGCAGTGCTAGTTTATTGAGGCTTAAAAATAAGCACTTTTAGGACATAAGTACCGAGTAACTAACTTTAGAGCCAGATTTTGGAACCCAAAGTGAGATCGATATAGAGAGCTTTCTGAGTTATCGCCATAACTCACCATGCAGGGTATTTAAACGCTGTAACAGGTGAACACAACAACAGCGCGATGATCTAACCTGACCATTAACTGAGCGCCGTTTTATTTCTATTATTAGAGGAACAATGATGACTTTATCTACTAAAAACACAATGACAGTAAAGAAAAAACTAATGAGTGGTGCTTTAGCAGGTGTGCTGATGACAACTCTGGGTGTGGCTGCACCGATGATGGCCTTGACGCAATCAGCAACGGCTGCCCCTGCGGATAATTTGGTTGCTGCCAAACGTTTAAATAAACTATTGACTGACACTAAGAGCATGACAGCCAGCTTTACTCAAACGACCCAAGGCGCTAGTAGTGGCACCTTCAAAGGCTCGATGAGTGTACAGCGCCCAAACAATTTTCGTTGGGAAACCAAATCCCCCTCTGAGCAGTTGATTGTTGCTAATGGCAATTCAATGTGGATATACGATAAAGATTTGGAGCAGGCGACCAAACAATCGGTAGACACCCAAGTGGGGAACACGCCAGCTTTGCTCTTGTCAGGTGATCCTAGTAAAATCGATAAAAACTTTAAGATTACCCAACCCTATGCTAACAAAAACTATTATGTGCTCTATCCCAAAGCAGACAGTGCTAGCTTTAAGAGCCTGTCTATGAGCTTCAATGGTGGCAAGCCAGTGATGATGGTATTGAATGATACGCTGGGTCAGACTACTTCCATTAAATTTAGCAATATTAAGATGAACCCCAGTATTAGCAATAGTCAGTTTAAATTTACCCCACCAAAAGGTGTTGATGTGATTGATCAGTAATCTTTTATTAGTTTCAATGAAAAAGGGCAAGCCATTACTTAGCTTGTCCTTTTTTTATTTAAAAACAACGTAGGAGGCGCTATATTACAGGATATAGCATAAATGAGAGGTTATCGATACTGGTATAAATGAGTTAGGATTCTTTTAGACGATAAGTAAATATTTAGTATATTTGCCTGCATGGTCACCGTGCAGTTGATGTATAACATGCTTCATATTAAAAATACATACTTTGTAGCATATAAAATAACCACTCAATGCAGTAACAAACTGGATTTTGACTATCTATAGGCGTATAGTATGCAAACAGTTTATGCCAGTTGTCACGCTATTATTGACTACGTGCAATGAGTTATTAAATCAATTAAATGTGTATGTATGATATTGATTTAATAAATTTGTCTTACGTTTCAGTCAGTATTTTAGTCAGATAGGTTCGATGACCAGCCTTTATCTACGTCAGCTACTATTAACCCATCATAGTTAATAGCTCGGTGTTTAAAATCAAATCCGTGTGTTTATTGCTGCTATTGTTATGATTTATTTAGAATAATAATAGCGGTCAGAACCAGATTGATTGCCACCTATATAGCTTGCGCCTTAGATACTTGTTACGGTTGGCGTCGTCTTATACTCTTGTCAATAATCCTGATAATTGGCCATTACCAGCACAGTCAACTTGTGTTTTCGTCTGCGTCAGATATTGTGATGGCATCATGTTTTAAACTGTTTTTAAACAATGATGTCCTGCATTATTTATGACACTCGATTGGGTGAGGAGCACGTATTATCATGTCTGCTTTTGATTGGTCAGCAGTTGCGTTTATTTTAGCCGCTTTCGGCTTGGTTGTGTTTATGCTGGTCGTCCCGCGCTTACTCGGCGGACGCTCTCAGGGCCTACAAAAAGAAGAAGTATTTGAAGCGGGTGTTGTCGGAGCTGGCAATGCCCGTATTCGTTTGTCTGCAAAATTCTATTTGGTGGCTATCTTTTTTGTTATTTTCGATTTAGAAGCCTTGTATTTATATGCTTATGCGGTCTCGGTTCGAGAGGCCAGCTGGCTTGGATTTGCAGCGGCTGCAATATTTATTGGTGTCCTAATTATTGGCTTAATCTATGAGCTAAGCTTGGGCGCTATGAATTGGTCGCCGGCTGACAGACGCCGTAGACAACCGCGCTTAAGTGCGGCGCCCGCTGGTTTTAATTTAGCAG
>JARIEH010000178.1 GCA_029256865.1 Psychrobacter sp. | reverse complement strand
TAGTCTGATACATTCTCTACGCGCTCTTCTGCGATTTGTGAGATATGTACGAGACCATCTGTATTTGGCAAGACGTTAACGAATGCGCCAAAGTCTACGATACGAGCGACTACCCCTTCGTAAGTTTTGCCAACTTCAACTTCTGCCGTTAGCGCTTCGATTTTACCGATAGCTGCTTTAGTAGCCGCTTTGTTCTCACCAAAGATACGAATCGTGCCAGCATCATCGATATCGATAACTGCACCAGTCTCTTCAGTCAGCTGACGAATCATCGCGCCACCTTTACCGATAACGTCGCGAATCTTATCAGGGTTGATTTCGATAACCGCGTAGTTCGGAGCGTGAGCGTTGATCTCAGTACGGCTCTCAGGCAATACTTTGTTCATCGCCTCTAAAATATGGATGCGACCAGCATGAGCTTGCTTAAGCGCTTGCTCCATAATATCTGAGGTAATACCTTCAATTTTGATATCCATCTGTAGAGCAGTAATACCGTCTTTAGAACCAGCAACCTTAAAGTCCATATCGCCAAGATGATCTTCATCACCTAAAATGTCTGATAAGACAGCAAAGCGCTCGCCTTCTTTAACCAAGCCCATGGCAATACCAGCCACTGGCGCTTTGATTGGTACACCAGCATCCATCAATGCCAAGCTTGCACCACAAACAGATGCCATAGAAGATGAACCATTGGATTCAGTGATTTCTGATACCACACGAATCACATACGGGAAGCGTTCGCTGTCTGGCAGCATCGCTTGTACACCACGGCGCGCAAGGCGACCATGACCGATTTCACGGCGTTTTGGGACACCTTCACGACCTGTCTCACCCACTGAGAAATGCGGGAAGTTATAATGCAGCATGAAATGGTCACGGATAGTACCCGCTAGCGAGTCAATCATATTAACATCACGGCTGTTACCAAGCGTGGTCGTAACCAATGCTTGCGTCTCACCACGAGTAAATAGTGCTGAACCATGAGTATATGGTAAGACACCCACTTGTACATCTATCGCACGAACGGTCTCAAGATCGCGACCATCGATACGTGGCTTACCAGATAGGATGTTGTCACGCACAGTACGGTACTTAAGATCGTTATAGATCTCTTTTAATTCAGCGACAGTATTACTATAAGTTTCTGACTCTGGATCACCCGCTAGCGCATCGATAGCAGCTTGCTTAATTTCGTCAAGCTTAGCGTAGCGCTCTTGCTTATCAATAGTGGTATAAGCGTCAGCAACCTGTGTACCGAACTGCTCTTTCATATTATTTTCAAGGGTTTCATCATGCTTAGGAGCAGTAAACTGCTGCTTTGCAGTACCTACTTCTTCAGCCAGTGAGGCAATGTTATCGATGACGATTTGCTGCTGTTCATGGCCGTATAATACTGCGCCTAGCATTTGGTCTTCTGATAGCTCAGCAGCTTCAGATTCAACCATAAGTACTGCAGACTTTGTGCCCGCAACCACTAAATCAAGGTCACTTTCTTTGAGTTGCTCAAGTGTTGGGTTCAAGACATACTCGCCACCGATAAAGCCCACACGTGCGGCAGCCACAGGACCGTTGAATGGCGCATCGGAGATAGCAAGCGCAGCTGAGGCACCTATTAGTGCTGCGATATCTGCATGTTGCGTCTTATCTGATGAAACAACGGTAGCAGTGATTTGAATTTCGTTCAGGTAGCCTTCAGGGAATAATGGACGAATCGGACGGTCAATCAGACGCGACGTTAACGTTTCAAACTCACTGGCACGGCCTTCACGTTTGCCATAAGCACCTGGGATCTTACCAGCAGCATACATTTTTTCTTGATAGTTTACAGTCAATGGAAAGAAGTTTTGTCCTTCTTTGGCTTCTGACTTTACTACAGCTGCTACTAATACGGTAACACCGCCCATATGTACCATGATCGAATTGGCTTGGCGAGCGACACGGCCAGTTTCTAATACTACTTTTTGATCACCGTATTGAAATTCACGCTTAATGGTATTAAACATTGTTGAAGCTGTCATATAATTTTCCTAATGATGAATGACGAAATTGATATCAGTCATATAGTGCATGATATCTGTCGTTAAAAATTCTGTGGTGTGCGTAGTAAGGCTTGCAAGTCCTGCTCACAAACTTTGCTTTTGAGCACACATTTATTGGTCTTACTTTTGCATCTTCTTCAATATTTGCATTCGTTTTTTATCATCAATCATAGTGATTACTGCTGATAAAAAACGCTCAAATCTCGATATTACCCACATTGCCTGGCGCTACCAATAATAAGGTAGTCATAACACTATAAATAGCAGGTAACTATGGAAATTCACAGTGCACTATTTTACAGTGATTTATGAGCATTGACCAATGAATTGCAAGACTCGGTCAAATTTACTCGTCTTTTAAACACTCATGTAAAATTTGGCTTTAAATTAATAACAATCATGAGATAACTAACTTGCATAAAAAAACGGCGTGAAACTATTCCACACCGTTTTTATAAAACTCATATTTTATATAGATAATAACAAGTTATTCTATTGAGCAAAGCTACAGCAACCTCTCTTGACTCTTATCTATAAGACAATCGTTAAATTAACGACGTAGACCTAACTGGCTAATAATTGCACCGTAACGACCAAGATCTTTACCTTTTAAGTAGTCAAGTAACTTACGACGTGTATTAACCATACGGATCAGACCGCGACGGCTATGGTGATCAGCTTTATGAGTCTTAAAATGGTCTTGTAGATCATTGATACGCGCACTCAGTAGAGCAATTTGAACTTCAGGTGACCCTGTGTCATTTTCGCCACGTTGGTATTGAGCAATGATTTGTTCGCGATCGGTATTAGTTAACATAAATTTTCTCCGGCAATGCTAAGAGTCTCAAGGCTTGCCTAATAATATTAAGCACTTTTGAAACCATAGGATAGATAAAATAGTTCACTTGCCATTCAGGACAACCCTGCATTACTAGAGTTGACCTAGTGGACAGTGAACACAATGTTTGAGCCTAGCAATTTCTGCTATTAGCGTGGCAGCGATTATAACAAAAAACTGCTGAACTAACAGCAGTTTTCACTATTAGTTTCAACAGTTTTAAAAGAAA
>JARIEH010000320.1 GCA_029256865.1 Psychrobacter sp. | reverse complement strand
TACAGGCTGGCGATCAAGTATCGACCATGCTGCCGCGTACGCCTGAGCTACTGACCATTGTATTAGCAGCTTGGCGCATTGGGGCAGTCTATCAACCGTTATTTACCGCTTTTGGCTATGATTCGATTAAGTATCGGATGGATAAAGCCAATACAAAGGTGGTTTTTACCAATCAAGAAAACCGCAGCAAGTTTGCAGACTTAGCGCAGCAAACAAAAATGGTATTGATAGGCAGTCAAGATGAGTCTCAAAGCTGGGGTGATGACAATTATGCCAATAAAAAGGCTCTGCAGTCTCAGGAGTGTGCTCCAGTATTATTAGACAGTGATGCGCCATTTTTGCAAATGTTTACCTCAGGGACAGTCGGTAAGTCCAAAGGGGTGAGTGTGCCATTAGCGGCGCTGTCAGCTTTTTATCTATATATGCGCTATGCCATTGACTTGCGCCCAGATGATAATTATTGGAATATGGCAGATCCAGGCTGGGCATATGGCCTGTATTATGCGATTACTGGGCCTCTATTATTAGGTGTCACGACTTATTTCAATGAAGCAGGTTTTGATGCCACTAATACGCGCGATTTTATGGTGCGCCATAAGATTACCAATTTGGCTTCCTCGCCGACTGCTTTTCGCATGATGAAGTCCAGTGGTGTCTTTGAAGAGATTTCTGAAAATAACCCGTCCAAATTATCATTGCGCTGTGCCAACTCGGCGGGTGAAACTTTGAATACGGAAGTAGTAAGCTGGGTTGAGAATCATTTAGGCTGCCGAGTCTGTGATCAGTATGGACAGACAGAGACTGGCATGACGTGCTGCGAGCATCATGCGCTAACGCATAAGTGCCCAGTAGGCTCGATGGGCATGCCGCTACCAGGACATACCCTCGTGGTATTAGATGATGACATGCAAGTATTGCCTGACGGTGAGCAGGGACAATTGGCCGTGGTGGTCAGTCAGTCGCCAGCGTTTTATTTCCGTGGTTATAGTTGGAACGAAAAACAAGCTTTCGTTGATGATTATTATCTAACTGGCGATGTGGTCGAGCGTCATAGTGACGGTACTTATTGGTTTTCAGGGCGTGATGATGACATCATTACGACGGCAGGCTATCGTGTGGGGCCTACTGATGTCGAAAACACCGTATTGGAACACGAAGCGGTTGCAGAATCGGCTGCAGTCGGTGTACCTGATGAGATACGCGGGCATAATATTAAGTCTTTTGTGGTACTAAAAGAAGGTATTGAAGGCAGTGATGAGATTGCGCAGCAGATTAAAGACTTGGTACGCGAGCGTTTAGCAAAACATGCCTATCCACGCGAGATTGAGTTTGTTACTGCATTACCAAAAACGCCAAGTGGTAAGATTCAACGCTTTTTGCTACGCAGTCTGTCTGCTGAATAAATAAACTCCATTGTCGCAATATTGTAATATCGCAATTTTTAATAATTTCAACTAAAAATATTAAATGGTTAAGGAATGATCATGCAAATTCAACAACACAGCTTTTTGGTTACCGGGGGTGCTTCAGGCTTGGGAGAGTCAGTCGTTCGTGCCATCGTCGCTGAAGGCGGCAACGTCGTCATCGCTGATCTCAATGAAGCGGCTGGGCAAGCATTGGTCAATGAACTGGGTGATAACGTACGCTTTGTGCGCTGTGATGTTACCAGTGGCGAGGAGGTACAGGCTGCTGTCGATATGGCCGAAAAAGAATTTGGGGGTTTGCAAGG
>JARIEH010000016.1 GCA_029256865.1 Psychrobacter sp. | reverse complement strand
CTTCCCTTCGAATGAGCCAGAGCTGGTTTGGATTGATTTACTTGAGCCCGCTTTAGATAGGCAAATCGGCATCTTTAAGTTGGCGAATAAAACCATCTCACCGCCAGCCCAAGCCTTTTATGAGTTGTGTATTGCCTATGTTCAAGATCACTATTTGCTATAAAAATACTGATATAGTTTGTGAAAAGCCATCGTCATTTATTCTCACACAGCGAGGTATCAAACCATGAAACGTGCCAATCAATTACAGCCCTTATCACGCCAACATCACCTTGGCCTAAACATCGCTCGTCATGCCAAAGAGTGTGCTGATGATCATGCCACCATCGCTAAGCATTGGTATGCTCTAACCTCTTATCTCAGCGACATGCATGAACACTTCCATATTGAAGATACTCTGATTGCCAATGCGCTACTCCCTTATAAAGAGACTCAGTTGGAGGTGGCATCAGTCCTTGACACCCTTGAGAAGCAGCACAAATCGTTATATGAATTTATGGCAAACGTACAAACCGTAAAAGGAGCTACAGACGATAAAGTAACTGTCGTAGAGGTCAAACAGCTTGGCACTTTGCTATACGATCACATACGCTTCGAAGAGCGCGAGCTTTTTCCTATCGTTGAGCGCTATTTAACAGAAGAGGAGTTAGATGCTATCTATGATGCCAGCCCAGCCAGTATTAAACGCATGGATGAGCAGCGTTAGACTAAAAATTGGCATCGTAAACTAGAAAAAATGCACAGTCATTTATAGTCTAACCCTACCATATACGCAAAAAGCCCCGAAATAATCGGGGCTTTTCAATGTAATCAATATCGTATTCTATATAGCTACTAAGTTGGTCAGGATATTAACCAAACACTTTCATACGGTCTTCGACTGGCTTAAACTCTTTGTCGCCTGCTGGCTGCTCAATAGCACCGAATACCATCTGTGCATTCAATTCCCAGTCTGAATCAATATTCCATGCTTCAGCAACTTTATCATCAATCACAGGGTTATAATGCTGCAAGTTTGCGCCGACATTAATGCTCGCCAATGCCGTCCAAATCACATACTGATGCATAGCGCTGGTCTGATGTGCCCAAATTGGGAATTTGTCAGCGTATAAAGGCGCGGCTTCTTGCATGTTTCTAACGACACCTTTGTCCTCAAAGAATAATACCGTACCCGCACCTGCTCTGAAACCTGCGATTTTATCTTTAGTACCTTGAAACTTCTCGTCATCACCAACGATAACCTTTAATGTCTCTTCAGTGATGTCCCACAGCTTATTATGTTCCTCACCAAACAGGACCACCAAACGTGGTGATTGTGAGTTAAACGCTGATGGGGTATGCAATACTGCATGCTCAATTAACTTTACAATCTCGTCATTTGATACTGGTAATTGATCGCTCAAAGCATAAATAGAACGACGCTTCTCAGCAAGCTGTTGTAGTGTTTGTAAATCTGACATAGACTTTCTCCAAAATATGAATGAATTTAAATAAATAAAAATGAGGAGGTAGGTTTAGTAAGTCGCCTCAAGTAACCATACCCTTAACCTGCTTTAGTATAAGAATAAATGGACGCTATCCGTATTCCTTTTTTATAATAAAGCTTAACAATTAAGATAATTATAAAAGCCCTATTAAATGCTTAGCCTTTAAACCCTTCAGGCAATTCTGGTGCTTCTAGACGTTTCATATCAGAATCAACTTCACCAAAGCGCTCATGACCATTGTTCCAGTCGATGATGGACTGCTCAATCTCTTCTTTGCTATCTGCGACAAAGTTCCACCATAGCAGCACTTGGTTGTTCAGTGGCTCACCGCCGATAAACATCACGCGAGTGCCCTTTTTGGCGACCAGCTTGATGCTCTCATTGTTAGCAACATCGCTATCGTGGAAGCGTAGTAGCTGATCTTGCGGACAGACTTTGCCTTCAGATTCGATCTCGCCTTCTGTGACCAAGATACCATATTCAAACCCTGACTCTAAGTTGAGCGTGACCTCACCGTCTTCCAAGAAATACACATCGATTCCGACCATCTTTGAGTACTGTATCGTCGGCGCTTCATAGCGCTTGCCTGAGACGCTGGTATAACTTCCCGTCGTCAGTATCATCTCGACGCTATCTTCCGTCCAAGTGGGCAGCTCTGGATAATGATGGAAACCACGTTCAATCTGCTGATCCGTCGGTAGCGCAATCCACAACTGCACCATACTCAGCGCCCGTGCAGAATCTGGTGAGCCGCCGGTATCTGGAAAGACGCTTTGTTCGGTATGACTGATGCCTTGATTGAGTCCTGTGCCAGCAGTCATGACGTTAACTTGGTTTTTGGTAATGACTTGCTCATTACCCAAGCTGTCTTTGTGCAGCACTTCGCCATTCAACATCCAACTAAAGGTTTGCAAGTTAGTATGCGGATGACGGCCAACTTGCATGCCTGATTCATCTTCACCAAACTCAGCAGGGCCTGCATGAT
>JARIEH010000007.1 GCA_029256865.1 Psychrobacter sp. | reverse complement strand
AAGCGGTTTCACTTGCGACCGCTACTGGCGTTATCCTCGGTAACAGTCTAGGTGCGAGTATTCCTATGTGGTTGATGGGTGCGACTAAAATGATCACGGGCTCCTCTATTGCCGACGAAACGGTCATTAAAATTGCCAATCATTGGATTAGTAGTAACAATGCTGTCATTAACCATGTTTTACCGCGCAAAGACTGGCGCATCACCCTGCCCGATGACGTCCGTACTGAAGGAAAATACTTACTTGTTAGCAATCATCAATCATGGGTTGATACCAGTATCGTGCAATATATCAGTGAAAACCGCTTACCACTGACGCGCTTCTTTACCAAATTTGAGCTGATTTATATCCCAGTTGTTGGTCAAACTTTTTATTTTTTAGACTTCCCAATGATGCGTCGGCATTCAAAAGAAGAGCTCGCTAAAAACCCTGAGCTGAAAGGTAAGGATCTGTTAGAGGCTCAACGTGCCTGCTCTTTGCTCAAAGACAAGCCGTTCACCTTACTCAATTACTTAGAAGGTACACGCTTCACCAAGGCCAAACATACGAAGCAACAATCTCCTTATACGCATCTGCTGAAACCGCGTGCAGGAGGTCTGTCATTAGCGATTAATGCCCTAGGTACGGATATCGATGGCATCTTAGATATGACCATTGTTTACCCTGATGGGGTTCCAAACTATAGTGATTTGTGGAAAGGTAATATTAAACGCTTAGGTGTCAATGTACGTCACATTGAGATGCCTGATGAGTTGTTTACAGCTATCCAAAATGGTGGCTATGAAAACGATGAGGCCATCAAAAAGCAGATGTTTGATTGGATTGATGATATATGGCAGCAAAAAGACCATCTTATCGATGAGATGTTGGCTGACTTTGAAAATGAACCACAAGTGTCAAAAGCTTGACTATTACCCTCACTCCTCACAGTCTTTCCTCTATAATAGCGAGACAATAGCTAAATGATGTTTTGATAATGAGACATAAGAGGTTATTGAGATATCAAAACCTCTTATGTCTCATGATTGATTTATAATAACTTGATGACCAAATACTTACCGAGATAAGGGATGACTGTGTCCGCCTCTACTGCTTCCGACTCTTCTATCAATAAAAAATCCTTACCCAACTCTCCTTCAGACTCCTCCTTAAAGCTACCGCCCCCTAAACGCCCCGTACCAAACCGTGTAAAACTGACTTATGACATTATCATGTTGGTCGTTATCAGTATTGACTTACTGCTGATCGGCACTGATGCGATTTTGATGAGTAACTTTAGCAACCAAGTTGCTGGTTGGCTGGCGCTTAGTGACGGACTCTATTGGTATCAAAGCACCCTACACGATCCGTTACGAGATGCTGGTGGGTTTTTTACTGTCTTTTTGATTGTTGAGTTGCTCATACGTTGGGCGATAGCGATTAAAGAGCAGGTGTATTATCGTTGGTTTTTCTTCCCATTTATACACTGGTATGAAGTACTTGGTTGCTTCCCACAGTTACGGGCGCTGCGACTGTTTCGGGCGGTAGTCATTGGACGGCGGTTATATCAGCTGGGCTATCAAGTACTACCACAACCATGGCTGAATCGTATTAAATTTTACATAGATTTATTGTTAGAAGAGCTATCAGATCGAGTAATTTTGACCACCATTGCCAATTATCGACAGCAACTCACTGACCCCGAAATGCAAAAATCCTTGATAGAATCAACGATTACTCGTAATCGCGATGAGATTGAAGCGGTCATATTATCGTTGTTGCGTAAAGAGCTGATACCGCAACTGCAAAGACTGAATGATCAAACAGCAGAGGGTAACCTATTGGCAAATGAAGTGGGTAATGCCATTCAAGACGGACTGGCGAATACACCTGAACTACGCCGTTATCTGCGTCTTATCCCCATTGCAGGCAGCTTAATTGAATCACAGCTACAGCAAATCGGCCAGAGTATTGGTGAAAACTCAATCATCTCTCTTAATGAGCGTCTATTAAGTACAGAGATTCTCGATAAGCTGATGGTCACTATTGCTCATGGAATGACGAATATCAACACCACAGATACGACTCTTGAAACATTAATCGCCAATATTATTTCTGACAGTTTGTCAGAGCTAGAAGATCAGGTCAAAGTCCAACAATGGAAGCATCAAGAGCGGTTTAACCTTTAGTATAACCAACCAGCGTGAGCTCAATCACCGTTTTTTGGCTATATTTATGTCATTAAGGGCTTGTTAATCCCTAGCTTCTATTAGTAAACTGCACAATGATAATGAACAACGACATTTAAGTGATTAATGACATACCTATAATAATAACCGCGCAATGATCACAGCAATATGATTCTCTGTTAAGGATTTACATTATGATGACTTCGGATAAAAACGATCAAGTGACGACTCCTCAGCCAGCGATAAGTTTTTATGGCAAGATGCTGACGTTCTCGCGCCTGCAGTTGCACACTGACGACCCAGCAGCGATTGAAGCTCATTTGGCAGGCTTGGTCAGCAACAAGAACAGTAATATCCCTGTCGTTATTGACAGTAGCGTTGAGCAGGATTTATCCGCTTTGGTAGATTTGCTTTGGTCATGGGGACTACAGCCCATCGGAGTGGTCACCGGCGTACTTGATGAGCAGGCTCGTATGCAAAGACTGGCGATCTTCCCAAGTGACGGAAAGCGTATCGAACGTATCTTACCGACAAAAAAACCTAAAACCGAGATCAGTCAAACCATTGAGCCTAATACAGTCACAGAAGTGCCGCCTACAGATAATGAGGCAGCAATCAGCCATACACATGACCATCAAACACATATTGACGCCACTGTAGACACACCTTCTGAGACACTCATGAGTGCAGATCATATTACCAGTATGATCTATGATCAAATGCTGCGCTCTGGACAAAGTATCAACCATGTGGGTGGCGACCTAATATTAACCAATAGTATTAATAGTGGTGCTGAGGCCATTACCGACAACAGTCTTCATGTCTATGGCCGTGCACAAGGCAGACTGGTAGCAGGAGCGACGGGTGATAAAGATGCACGTATTTTTTGCCAAGTCTTCAACCCGTCATTGGTATCCGTCGCTGGTACTTATTGTTTGCGAGATAACCTGCCTGCTGAGACCATCGACAAGCCAGTACAAGTACGATATATAGAAGGTGAAGGCCTGGTATTTACGGTTATGGATAATCTGTAATTTAACAACAGACAGGCCATAAGTGTCACTCTTGAGACAATTGCTGCGATCGTCTTTATGATTCAGTAAGCTCACTATTTAAATAAATTTGTCACTCAGACTCTATTTATAGCTATGGTAGAATGACAGTGGTTATAAGCTGCTCAATATTTAATTGGTAAGTGACTGCTTAATCATAAGAACCTTGCTATAAATTTTTGTTTATTTATGCTAGGCTTACGCACGCAGGTAACCGTCGTAGCATAACCGTGCCATTTATTCTATAAGCATCTATCAGTCAGGCTTAGCAGCGTATCAACTCATGTTGCAAAAGCTTATATCCAAACACGATTACGTGTTATCGAACGATTTTTATCTATCAGATATCCCATTGAACTATAGGAGTGTGCCATTGTGGCGAAGATTGTTGTAATCACTTCAGGTAAAGGCGGCGTGGGTAAAACCACGACTAGCGCATCTTTTGCCGCCGGCTTAGCATTACGTGGCTATAAAACGGTTGTTATCGATTTTGATGTGGGCTTACGTAATCTAGACTTGATTATGGGCTGTGAAAATCGCATTGTATATGACTTTGTTGATGTGATTAACGGCAATGCCCGTCTGTCACAAGCACTGGTTAAAGACAAACAGCTAGAGAACTTATATATCTTACCTGCCAGCCAAACCCGTGATAAAGATGCATTAACGGATGAAGGCGTGGCTGAAGTTATGGATGAGTTGTCTAAGCAGTTTGACTATATCATTTGCGATTCTCCAGCTGGTATTGAACGCGGTGCACAGCTAGCGATGTATCATGCAGATGAAGCCATCATCGTCACCAACCCTGAGATTTCATCAGTACGTGACTCTGATCGCATTATTGGTATATTACAAAGCCGTACCAAAAAAGCTGAAGAAGGCCAAGGATCTGTCCGTGAGCACTTAGTCATCACTCGCTACAACGCTGAACGAGCTGCTGCTAATGAGATGATGGATATCGATACCATCTCTAACGATATCTTAAAGGTGCCGTTACTTGGTGTCATCCCTGAAAGCGATGCTGTACTTGAAGCATCTAACCACGGTGAGCCAGTCATTCACTATACTGATTCAGTCGCTGGCCAATGCTATGATGATATCGTTGCCCGTTTCTTAGGCGAAGAGCGTCCACTACGTCATCTTGATGTTAAGAAAAAGAGTCTATTACAGCGCTGGTTTGGGGGTTAATGATGAGTAAGAAAAAAGGATTTTGGAGTAGCCTATTTGGCACCGACGATAACAGTACCGCCGGTAGTGCCAACATGGCTACCGAACGTCTAAAAGTCATCGTAGCTAGCGAAAATCGGCTAAATAACCGACTGACCGCCGATCGTATTGAAAAGATGAAACGCGAGATACTAGAAGTCGTCAATAAATACGTTAACGGTGTACAGATTGACGATGTCAATATCAATCATCGATCAGAGGACAGCCTTGATGTGCTTGAGATGAATATCAGCCTGCCTGAACATAAGAAGTAATATTATTCCTAAAGCTAGAGTAGCAATGACAATGGTTGCGAATCCAATCTAGCTCATCTCTAGGCACTCGATAGAGAAGCCCCAAACATCATGCTTGGGGCTTTTCTGTTTTTGAGCATTGATTTAAATACTCAAATCAATATAGTCACGAACTGTTTTATTAACATGCGTTAGAAAATTCTACTATTAACGCTGGCGCTAATCAGCTGTCCAAATCGACCAGTTGGTGAGCAATTTTATCTAAATCTGCTACCAGATAAGGAATATCATCAATGACAACGGTCTGAAACATATAAGAAGTGACAACGTTTTCTCTAAAACGCTTTTCTGCCGTATCCTCTGCATCGTTATTGGCGTTCTCATTGCTAGCATGGTCACTCTTTAGCGTATTGTCATCATCGTCATTATTAAAGTTAGCATCACTATTATTCTGCGCTATCTGCCTATAGCGCTCGGGTAACTCAGAATCTTCAACATCTGAGATTCGTACTTGTATTTGATGGGGTTGTCCTGCTGTTTGTAACGCAATACGATGCGCAACGGTATTGCCTTCTAGCACAATGAGTGTGTCAACAGCCTCATCACTTGGTACGAGATGAAATACTGCTACTTCCTGCTGCTGCCATAAATATGTCGCAATACGCTCATCATAATCATCGATACTCAGGATCAAACTACTTGGGATGATCCAATCAGGCTGATTCATAGCTGGAATAACAGTCACTTCAAGCATACCTTTACTAGTCGTCAATAAACTGACCGCTTCGAATGAATGCTTCATGATTTGCTTCATAAATCTCTCACCGTAGATGAAGAAAGAGTGGCCATTCTCTCACCGATATACTCGGTGAGTTTTTGAGCGAGTGCTTCAGGACTACCAATAAACTGGCAATGCCCTGAATCAACAATCGCTTGTGGCTGGCTAGAATAAGTACTTAGGTTTGGATCTTGCGCCCACAGTTGGCTGTTGTTTTCTTGAATGCTATTCAAGTACTGTGTACCGTCATTACCCATGCCAGAGAAAATAATGCTCACAAGCTCATGGCCATAAACATCGCTGGTGTTTTTGAGTAACTGGCCAATAGAGGGCTTATAGTTTCCAGACCAATCCTGCTCTGTTAGGATAACCCGACCTTCAGAGTCACAAACAATTTGTCGATCAACGGGTGCTATCAGACAATACCCTGAGCGTAGCTTCTGGGTAGTAGATATCACTTGGCAGCACCATTCATTATGATGGTTCAGTATGCGCGGTAAGGTTTCAATCATGTTCTGCTTAAAATGCTGCGCCAATAAAACACAAATCGGCAGCGTGGGTGATAAATGATCCAAAAACTCTTTTACTGCGCTAGGCCCACCCATAGCAGAGCCTAGGAATACTACAAAACGCCAAGAGGGAACAGTACTATCATAAACTCTATTTTCTAATAGCGTAGGCCTATCAAGTAATTGCGCCAGTTTTCGTTTTAGCTTACGCTGCCACTTAGCGTAGCGCTGTACCTCATTTAAATGTGGCGCTTGGCTAAAACCTACTAATACGGTACTAGCATTAGAAGCTTTAATCGCGCTGGCGATATCGTCATCGTATTCGCTATCGATCAACCAAATATCCACCTGCACTTTGTAGAGCTGCGTCTTGT
>JARIEH010000030.1 GCA_029256865.1 Psychrobacter sp. | reverse complement strand
GGCGATATTTCCTGTTAAATCAAACATATAATCCACTCCATGTGATAGGTTTCTATTCTAATATAACATCTATCTGAAGTAAGCTCAAAAGAGTGCTATAAGCTTCTAAACCCTCTATCGCTAAGCTCTTTTAACTACAGATCCATAGTTAATTACACCTACTTTAGTCCCTCCCGAAACTTTTTATAATCCTCCGCTGTCTGCTGCACCGCCTCTATCATCGGCACATGACCGACATCAGGCATCATAATCACCTGCGCGTGCGGCATCAGCTCAGACATGAGTTTGGCAGTTTCAGGTTTGATGATGTTGTCTTTTTCTCCCCAAATGACCAAGGTTGGGATATTATTTTCAGCGATAATTTTGCTGCGCTCTTCGACATTGTCTTCGACGATTTGCTCAAGGATATTTTTATGCAGTTCTCGATTGGCGATACTGTCTTGAGCAAACACTGCTTGCACACTTTTGGGAATGTAAGGCGGATTAAACATCACCAATTTATACAGCTCAAAATACTGCTTGGTATTATCTATCACCAATGGATTGTCATCAGGGGTGGCATCCTGATATTCCTCAAACAGCCCTGCTGACCAAAACCCCGCGCTATCGAGCAACCACAAGCTTTTGACGCTATCAGGATACATAGCAGCATAGGCGACACTGATACTGCCACCCATCGAGTTGCCGCCGATATGGATAGCGGACGCCACACCATTAGCTTGTAGCAGCTCATGCAAACGCTGGGCTTGCGCATCTGCGCGATAGTCTGCTGTTTCAGGCTTGCTAGAGTCACCAAAGCCGACTAGGTCGGGGATAATCAAATGATAGCCTTCTAACTGCCGTGCGATGCGGGTAAAGTTGTCCTTATTACCGCCAAAGCCATGAATCAGTAATAACGGCTCAGCAGTTAAGTTACCATTTTCTAAGTAAGTTATTTTATCGCCGGACGTTAAAGTGACGGCTTTGGTAACAAGAGCAGATTTATTACGTTCATACGTTATGAGTTTTTGCGTCGTAGCGACGGCAAGGTTATTAGGTG
>JARIEH010000072.1 GCA_029256865.1 Psychrobacter sp. | reverse complement strand
AAACCATTGTCTTCTGCGTGGCCTATCCAGTCTTTACAACAGCCACAATTGGCATCTTTATAAACAGTGGCTGATACGTTTTTAAGCAAATCAGGATTGATGACCTGAGTATCTGTCATGGTTTGCGTTACTTGTGGAGCGTTTGTCTCAGCAGTGCTAGCATTAGAATTGCTGGCACTAGCAGCATTGATGTCAGACTGCCCACAAGCTGATAATATGGCAGCTGTTAATAAAATGACTGACCCTCGAATAAGCTTGGGCGTATGACTATCAGATTTCAAAGTAGACTTAGCAGAAAAAGGCATCATGGTTACTTCTCATGGGTTATTTAATATAAGATCAAATTAGCAGAATGACTCTGACAAGCAGATGACGCCAAGATGACAATTTTGTCATCTTACCGCGCTGAGTATTGCTTTATCATAAATGACAGTTGGCACATATACTGATATCACCCCAAACAATCGGCGCGAGTATGCTATGAAAGTATTGTTAGTCGAAGATGAATTATCGCTTGGCGACTATATTAAGAAAGGTCTAAGCGAGACGGGCTTTATCGTTGAGCACAAAACAACCGGCTTAGATGGTTATCATGCCCTTATGACGGAAGGCTTCACTGTCGTGGTGATGGACGTAATGCTGCCTGATGTGAGCGGTTTTGAATTAGTCAGTAATTATCGAGCGGCTGGCAATACTACGCCCGTGTTATTTTTGACCGCAAAAGATGACCTCAGCGACCGCATAAAAGGCATTGAGATTGGCGGTGATGACTATCTGACCAAGCCTTTTGCCTTCGCTGAGCTGCTGGTTAGAATCAAGAGCCTACTGCGCCGTGCCAACCAAGCAGACTACGCCAGCACCGTGCTGCATAGTGCTGATTTAAAGATGGATATCGCCAAGCGTAGCGTCCAGAGAGATGAGCTGCCCATTAAGCTAACGGCAAAAGAATTTGCCCTATTGCAGTTTATGCTTGAGCGCCAAGGCGAGGTGCTGCCGCGCTCTGTGATCGCCTCGCAAGTATGGGATATGAACTTTGACAGCGATACCAATGTGATTGACGTGGCCATAAGGCGCTTACGAATCAAAATCGATGATGATTTTGAAACTAAGCTTATTCA
>JARIEH010000142.1 GCA_029256865.1 Psychrobacter sp. | reverse complement strand
CAATCTGGACAATGCCTTTATGCTCAGCGAGCTGCCACCAGTCAAGCGCATCTTGTTGTTTGACGATGTGGCGACGACAGGCGCAAGCTTGCAAGCCTTAGCTCGCGCCTTCTATGAGCAATCTTCTCCTGCCTTTTCTGGTAGTCAAGACAACACGCTGCACTCTAAACGTTATCACTTATCGGCCTACGCAGTTGCACATGGCAGTATGGGTAAGTAATCCTAAATTTGTAGGGATGGGGTTTTTATTGCAATAAGTCTGTATAATTAATACTACAGTATTGTTTCTGTATGATTTACTGTGTTCGTCTTTTTGTGTGGTTCACCATTCTGTAATTTATACCCTGTAAAGCCAACGCCTAGTCCAAAAGATATAAACAATGACTCAATCTATGAATGGAATGAAAATTGCAACGTTTAAAATGAAGCTGCAATTTTTTTCGCATTTACCGACAAGTAATGTTTGAAAATATCTATATAAAGTTTCATAAATATTTTCAGGTCGCGTGAGATTCGACTTTTATTACATCAAAGACTTAGTGATAATTATAGTTAGCTGTTAAACAAGGGGGTAATATGAGGGCATCTACAAAAAAAACGTCATCTACGCAACCAGCAATAAATTCAGGGTTTACCTTAATTGAGCTGTTAGTGACTATTGTAGTGTTAGGTGTCATTGGAAGTATTGCGGCACCCAATATCTCAACCCAACTTGCCAATCAACGGGTTAAATCAACGACAGCTACTCTGATAAGCGCCTTGAAAGAAGCGAAAGTCGAAAGCGCCATTCGTCGACGCATTATGGAAGTATCCTACAAAAATAATGACACTGATGCTGGCACGATTGAGATTAAAACTGACATTCCAGAGTTAGCGCCACATTCAGGTTCGGCCTTATATTTTTCTTCAGTCATGGCGATGGGATCTATCCCAGTTCCAGATCCAGACGACTCCAGTAATACAGGTTCAGGCGGTACAGGTTCAGGCGGTACAGGTTCAGGCAATACAGGTTCAGGCAATACAGGTTCAGGCGGTACAGGTAATACTATTCCAGCTCCAATACCTACTCCAGACTTGGGAGTTATCGCTGCTTATGGATATGATGCAAAAAGCGTTATAAACGCCACGTCTGCTACCGTTACCTTTGAGGCCAGTAAGCGCGTTACTCCAGCAGTGACTTATACTATTTGTGATACAAATACGTCAGCATTACCCAGACAAGTGACGGTGAGTACTCTTGGACTGATTGAGAGCCAAACAGGTGGAACGTGTCAATGAAACAGATGAGCCATGAGCAAGGTGTCGGCTTGGTAGAAGTATTAGTTGCAGTATTGCTATTATCCATCGCGGTATTAGGCTTTAGTGCCTTACAGATGCGTGCTATCGGTGCCACTGATGAAAGCCTGGTGCGCACTAAATCGTTAACGATAGTGCGCAACTTGGCTGAGGTCATGCGCGCCTATCCTGAAGCTTATGTCACTGGTAGTGGTACAGCTTTTACCAGTGCAGCATCGGATGCATCAGACGCAATACCCACCATACAAGCAGTCGTCAGTAATGTAGAAACAGGATCTGAGACGATCAATATTGATAGCATGGCGATTACTCTTAATAGCTGCCTATCGACAGAAATTGAAACAGTCGATAGTAAAAAAGTAGCCAAGCAATCTTGCACGATTAACCAGTTGGCTGCTCGTGATGCGCTTATGATCAAAAAGACAGCGACTGACGAGGGCTTAAAAGTAACCGTCGTTAGCTGTCCAGGGACGACGACAGATGCCTTTCAGAAACAGATGTGCGTCATCACTGCATGGAATGATACCAAAGCTCTATTAGATGATACAGATGTCAAAGCCTGTGCCAATGCAAACGGGGTCTATAAAACAGGCAGTAGTTGCTTAATCTCGGAGACCTACTAATGAGCTGCAACCATAAGAGTGATTATCATCATAAAAACCGCTATCCTTCTGCTGCGCTAGGTTTTACCCTGATTGAGCTGATGATCTCACTGGTATTGGGTTTGCTGATATCCGCAGCCGTCATGCAGGTGTACTTAATTAATACTAGAACTCTTACCGTACAGCAAAGTGCTTCTGAGGTGCAGGACAGTACTATATTTGCCTTACAGTCTCTGGATGATCATATTCGTATTGCCAATTTGGGTAACCCTATCACTAATATCACAGATGGAACGGCGAATGGCGGTATTGTACTCACCGCAACCAATGTAGGTAACAACGCTGCTATCAAGCCAGCATACAGGACGGTCAGTGCTGGTCAGTCAACAGCTACTGCGACCAATGGCTGGACTGGCGTATCGAATATCAAAGATATTGCCAGCGATCAGCTGACCATTCAATACCGTAATATTACCCCCGATAGCTTGTACGACTGTGAAGGGGAAGAGGTGACAGCTGATAGTAGTGACTGGGTGATTGAACGTTATTTTGTACGTCGGAGCACAGGTTCTGGTAGTGGCTCAGGGGTACAGGAGTTGGCATTGGCCTGTGATGCTGGACGTATCAAAAGCGATGGAACGGTTACTGACTTCGGGGGTAATGGCGAGATCATCATCGCTGCAGTGGATCAGTTTAAGGTGTTGCTCGGCACCTTAACGGATATCGCCAACCTTACCTATCTACCTGCCAAGACTTACTTAGAGCTGACAGACGGCGTCATCGAAGAAAGTGATAAACCTGCGATAACCACCGTCAAGCTTGGGGTTATCGTCCGTAGTAATACCCCGCTGATTACCGATGCTGATAAAGAGAAATTTACGGTGCTTGGTACTGAAAACGTGCTAAAAAAAGATACCACGCGCAAAAAATACTATCGGCGTAGTTATGAATCAACCGTGCTATTACGTAATGCCCGTGTGATGTCAGTGACTGGCGTTGCTGTCAATAACAACTAGTATTACATGATAAAAGAGACCAATATGTCAAACATTCAGCAGTATCACTATCTTAAAGGCTCGGTCTCCACACAGCAGGGCGCCGTGCTGATTGTGGTCTTACTGTTTTTGGTGTTGATTATATTTGCGGGTGTTATCGCGGTAAAACAAAGCACCACTGACCTCAGGCTAGCAACCAGTGACCAAATAAGCGCTCTGCTATTGCAGTCAGCAGATAATGCCAACCAGAATATCGAACAAAGTATCAACAGCAGTAGTGACAGCGAAGTGTATAAAGATATGATGTCGCGCTCAGGCGCGTTTGGATATTTTATCCTCGATGCCAATGGTCGAAACAATGAATATGTGTTTTGCTTTCGTCCGCGTGGTAAGTTTTTTGATATCAATAAGACGACTATCAAGCTGCCCGATGGTGGCACTGTCCTCGGTGCTGGGAAAGGCTATTGCGACACATCGAAGCCAGATGATTATGTCAGTGCTCGTAATGCCAGTATGACTCAGGTCAATATTTCATTGACCCCGCCTAGTGTCAATGATGAGGCTTTTAGCAACTACACCATTGGGCAGGACAGCGCTGAGATAGCCAGCCAAGCCTTTACCTTCGATATTAATAGTACTGCGGTACTACCAGCTTATGCAGATGCCAAAGTCGGTAACAAAAACTGCTTTGAGCAAACCAGTATCTTAGCCAATGCCAACAGCAGCGAAAATACTATCGGTGGCTGTATGCTAAAAGCAGGCGTCCCTAGTACCGTATTATATGAGCAAGCTGATGTCGAAAATTTGTCATTGCGCACCAAGTGTGTCGACTTTGGTAAAGGTAATGGCAAGCTATGTACGCTACCGTCGAGCTAATCATCGCGCGCTCTATTCTATTATTTATCTTGGTACACATAAGGGCAAGATGACAGTACAGGTCGATTATCGATACAGTCTCTATAAGGAATATGTCATGAAATACATAAATAATAAAAGATCTCATCTAAAGTCATGGCCTATTACCGCC
>JARIEH010000040.1 GCA_029256865.1 Psychrobacter sp. | reverse complement strand
ACCTTCCAAATCACATTACCGCCCAAAATAAAAAATATCAGCGAGCCAATATTGGTTGATAAGTTCAATACCTTTGCCGCGCCCGTGGCTTCAATAATTTTCCGACCGCGCAAGGCGACATTACCAAGAGCAAAAAACATCCCCGTACCCGGACCGATATAGCCATCATAAAACCCAATGAGTGGCGCGACCACTTTTTGCCATGCGCCTTCGCTGATTCTTGGTGCCGCTTCTACTTCACCCAGTCTCGGTGCAAATAAGGTATAAATACCGATGGCGGCAATCAAAAAAGGAATCAGCTTTTCAAGCAGATCAGGGGGTGACATCTGTACCGCAATGGTACCAAGGACGGCACCTAAAAAAGCGGCAATAATAGCCGCTTTGATACGCTGGGGCTTAACGATACCCTTTCTAATCATGGTAATAGACGCTGCCAATGCCCCTGATGTAGCCTGTAACTTATTCGTGCCCAGAGTCATCACTGGTGGTATGTTGGCCAGTAGCATGGCAGGGATGGTCAGTAAACCGCCACCCCCTGCCATTGCGTCAATAAAGCCAGCCAGCGCTGCTACCGCGGTGAGCATCAAAATAATTTCTAAAGATAGCGATAAGTCCATAGCACTGGCCTTGCAGTATATTTTTTATAAAAACAGCGATAAGCACTGGCTACTTTACCCAATGTTTCTTCTTATCTGACCTTTAATATTAAATTGAGTTTAAAAACAAGAAAGCAAAAAGAGTGGTATGTTTTGAAAAAACACAATTACCAAACAGAAAAAAGCAACTCATTATAAAGTTTAAATAAGGAAAACAAGGCAAAAATCTCATAAAGTCTGTTAAATTTAGCAAAATTGCCTGCTCACTGCTCAGTGAACCCTATCATGTAACAGCTATATATTCTATGATGCTACTAAGCCATCTTAAAATGGCTAACATAGTAATGGCGACTATCAATCGCTGTGATAAGATAAAATACATGACAGTAATAATATACTCTTCAAGGAAAGAAGACTCTCGACCATAGATAAACAGCTGGTCTTCAAAATGCTATCACCCATATCATGAGGCCTTGGTATTGTTAATCATACAAGCAATAGGCTGATAGGAATGTTTTGATGCATTTTATTTTTACATTGATCGAATTATGGGAAACTCATGCCATCTGTTGTTATCGTTATGATGCGTTAAAGCAGTCGCTCAAGTTTACCGCGTATTTAGCAAATAAGGATAAAATATGGCAATGCGACGAATTAAAGCATTTTTCGACCTCGAGGCATCTGGCGGCATCGTCTTAGCACTGGCCGCCGTTGCTGCAATGATTATTGCCAACACCCCACTTAATACTTGGTATGCAGGCTTTATTCACGCTCCTGTGGTTATTCAAGTAGGTGATTTTGTACTTGCTAAAGATGCGCAACACTGGATCAATGATGGTCTGATGGCGGTTTTCTTTTTTCTAGTCGGACTTGAACTCAAGCGTGAAGTATTGATTGGTGAGCTATCTAATATTAAACAAATCATTCTCCCTGCTGGTGCGGCTGTAGGTGGCATGATTGCACCCGCCATTGTTTACTTAATATTTAACTATAATGAGCCTGAATTTTGGAAAGGCTGGGCGATTCCAGCAGCAACGGATATTGCCTTTGCGCTTGGTATTCTGAGCTTACTTGGCAATCGCGTGCCAAACGCTTTGAAAGTATTCTTAGTATCCATTGCTATCTTCGATGATATTGGCGCTATTGTCATCATTGCTTTATTCTATACCAGTGACTTGTCCCTACTCTCACTGGCGGTAGCAGCCATCTGCTTGCCGATTTTATATACGCTAAATCGCCGTAACGTCACGAGCATCACTCCCTATTTATTAGTGGGTATCATCATGTGGCTCGCCGTCCTCCAATCTGGCGTTCACGCAACTTTAGCGGGTGTAGTATTGGCCCTGTTTATCCCGCTGTTCGACCGCACTGATCCTGAACACTCGCCATTAGAAGAGCTTGAACATGACCTTCAAGACACCGTTTCCTATGGTATTTTGCCGCTATTTGCTTTTGCTAATGCTGGTATATCACTTAAGGGTGCAGGTTTTGCTGAGTTATTTCACTCAGTACCCCTTGGCATCGCCGCTGGATTGTTCATTGGTAAGCAATTAGGCGTCATGTTCATGTGCTGGCTGATCTTCAAACTGGGCATCTCAAACATGCCAAAAGGGATGAGCTTTAAGCAAATTTATGGTGCAGCGTTACTTTGCGGTGTGGGCTTTACCATGAGTTTATTTATTGGTGGCTTGGCATTTGCTGGCGATACCCCCTTATTTGATGAGCGTCTGGGTATTATTATGGGTTCAATCGTCTCTGGTATTGCTGGTTACCTCATGCTCAAGGCCACTCTGAAAGATGATGTGAGTAGCTCTTCAGTAGATTTAACTCGTAAGCCCTCATGATGCATCGAACAACTCGTCGCTCACTGCGCTTTATTTCGAGTTGTCGAAGGAGATGATTATGTGGCGCTTAGCGCTGAGCTTACTTACCTTGGTAGCATTTGTCTGCTGTCAGCCTGTACGACATTGTCTAAAGGGGAGTGCTTGGTTAGTGAGTGGCAGGCTATTGGCTATAATGACGGCGTCGCAGGCTATCATTCTGAGCGACTGGCGTCACATGCTAAAGCTTGTGCAAAAGTCAGTATTGCACCTGATTATCAAGCATGGGAGCGTGGTCGCCAACTGGGTCTTAAGCAGTATTGTACGACCAACAATGCTTATAATCTTGGTAGACGTGGACGTAAACTAAACACTGTCTGTCCCATAGCCATGGCGAGCACTTTGCAAAATGCGAACCAACAAGGCTTAGATTACTATGCTTTAGAGCAGCAGATAGATGAAGATAATAGGCTGCTAGACAAATACCAAGCTGAGTTTGATAAGTTGCAAAACGGTGAGTTACTAGACTTTGACAATGAAAAAGAGGCTCGCAAGCGTTTGCTGTATTTATATACAGAGCTGCAAAACGTTAAAAACCGTATCAGTAATACGCAAAAACAACTTAACTCATTAAGCCAGCTGAATAGGCTTTATG
>JARIEH010000139.1 GCA_029256865.1 Psychrobacter sp. | reverse complement strand
ATGAAATTCGGACTCTCAGAAGGCATGGTACTATCGACTGGTGATCCGAAGACTGGCCTAACGGTAGTCACTTTGCCTGATGCTTGTGTGGTTGGGGATAGTTTGGCTTAATAGCTGTATTGAGTTTTGTATAAAAAAGATGCCTTTGCGGCATCTTTTTTTATGTAAATATCTCTCAAATGCAACGTAAGAGATCGCTAACACCTGCACTAATAGTCTCTATGACGAATACGTTTTAATTTTTTATTGCGATAAGTTACATTACTGTCATAATATGAACATAATGATCAATGGATTGATTACCTTAATGTTAGCCCGTTGTCTCAGCATACCCATAACATTGACTCGGGTAACCTGCAATTTTTAACCTATGAGCCAAAATAAAATGACTTTTGCCACTACTTTACGCCTTAGCCTATATGGTGCTGCCATCAGTGCCACACTTGGATTAATCGGCTGCTCGAACTCCACAGACACTACTGCAACGACTGATGAGGGTATGACCACTGACAAACCTGCCAAAACCTTAGCCATTACTCAAATCGTTGAGCATCCCTCATTAGACGCCATGCGCCGTGGTATCATCGATGAGCTCGCGGATAATGGTTATATAGAAGGTCAAAACCTGACCGTTAACTTCCAAAGTGCACAAGGTAATACCGGTACAGCAGGTCAAATTGCCAAGCAGTTTGCAGGGGATATGCCTGATGCCATCGTTGCTATTTCTACCCCATCAGCGCAATCAGTTGTTGCTTCGACCACGACTGTACCCGTTATTTATACCGCTATTTCTGACCCTGTGGCTGCCAAGCTTATTGATGAAAATGACGTTCCAATTCAGGCTAACGTGACGGGATTGTCCAGCGAGTTGCCTATAGAGCCGCAGTTAGACAACATTCTAAAGATTGTACCCAATGCAAAAACCATCGGTTATGTCTATAGTCCAGGCGAGGTCAACTCTGTTGTGGTGCTCAATCAGCTTAAAAAAGCCGCCCCATCGCGTGGTCTTAAAATATTAGATGTGACAGCCAATCGTCCAACGGACGTTGCCATGGCGACCCGTAGTCTTGCTGGTCGCGTAGATGTTATTTATACCTCATTAGATAATAACGTCGTATCCGCATTTGAAGCGATGGCGGGTGCTGCGAATGAGCTTGATATTCCCGTAATTGCTTCAGATGAGTTCAGCGTGAGACGGGGTGCGACTGCTGCACTTGGCGTCAATGATTATGACTTTGGACGCACCACTGGCAAAATGGTCTATCGAGTGCTAAATGGTGAAGCCATCACAGATATTTCCCCACAAATCATGAACACATTGACTTTATACGCAAGCCCTAAGCACGCAGCTGAACAAGGCATCAGCTTGACGACAGAGTTACTTAACGCTGCGATTAATGTTGATACTGATACTCAAACTGCCAGCAAGTAGCGAGCAATGAGTTTTAAATTTACCCCTTATAACTCACTATTCATAACCAATCATTTCATTTTTATTTACTGTATGGAAGCACTATCTACCTTTAGGAGTAAGACTCATGTTGTACCAAAATCGTTTTGCTAAAGCCCTATTATGGGGCGGCGTTTGTACTGCTATTTTGACGGGTTGCAACCAATCCGCAAAAGATACCACGGATACTACAGCTGGTGACAGCGCTACTGATGTGAAAACAGTCGCTATTACTGCAATTGTTGAGCATCCAGCGCTTGATGATGTGCGCAAAGGTGTCATCGACGAGCTGAATGAAGCGGGCTTTAAAGATGGTGAAAACTTAACGATTAACTTCCAAAGTGCACAGGGTAACACCGCTACAGCAGGACAGATTGCTAAGCAATTTGTGGCCGATTCTCCAGATGTGATCGTCGCTATCGCCACGCCTTCAGCTCAGTCTGTTGCCGCTGCGACCAGTAGCATTCCATTGGTATTTTCAGCCGTTACCGATCCAGTAGCAGCGAAGCTGGTTCCCAAACTTGATGGCTCTGGTACTAACGTCACAGGTGCATCAGATGCCCTACCGTATGCGCCACAAATTGACTTAATGCGCCAAATCATTCCAGGTCTAAAAAACGTCGGTTATGTTTATAGCCCAGGTGAAGTGAACTCGACCATCGTATTAAAAGCACTTAAAGAGAGCCTAACGCCACTTGGTATCAGTGTCCATGAAGCACCCGCTCAGCGTAGTAATGACATCGCTATGGCAGCACGTAGCCTTGAAGGTAAGGTCGATATGATCTATACCTCAACGGATAACAACGTAGTCTCAGCCTACGAGTCACTGTACCAAATTGCTAAAGAAAGTAAGATTCCATTGATTGCCTCTGATACCAGTTCAGTTGCGCGCGGTGCTGTTGCCGCATTGGGAGTAGATTATTACGTACTTGGCCGTGAAACAGGCAAAATCGTCGTACGTATCCTAAATGGTGAAAAGGCAGGCGAAATACCCGTTTATACGCCGCAAACTCTTGATTTATATGTCAGCCCAAAAAATGCTGAAGCAGAAGGCATCACTTTGCCACAAGCCGTTATCGATAGTGCGAAAGAAGTGGTAGAATAACAGCCTGTTATAATGGGTTTATGTATGGCGTGCTGATAATAAGTGTGCTTATAATAGTAAGCGTCAAATAGACGTTAATACTGACTCGTTAAGTCTTCAATTGTCGTCTACTCTAGCTCTATATGACTGTTTATTCAGCATTGACTCAGCATAGACAAGACCCAGCTATTAGTCAGATAGGCTGGGCTTGTTTTTTGAATACTTTAAAATAGAAAAGCTTATGATGATTCATTGTTGTGACATGTTTTGGTTTACCCTAACCGCAGATTGTTTAATCTGTTAAATTCACCGCTCAGTCGTTTAATAGGTAGATGATACTGGTCTATGCCACTCACCCATCTGCCATAATATTTATTAAACGCTTGGTTATGACTTACTGATCTCTTATGTCTTTAATTGCTTTTTTTGGTGCGCTTGAAAGTGGTCTGATTTATGGCCTTGTGGCTCTAGGCGTCCTCATCTCATTTCGTACGCTCGACTTTCCTGACTTGACAGCCGACGGTAGCTTTCCGTTAGGTGGCGCGGTCGCTGGCATATCCATTATAGCGGGTATCAATCCTTGGCTTGCCTGTCTCTTTGGCATGTTGGCAGGTTCGGTGGCAGGTATCGTGACAGCATGGCTACATGTCAAGCTTGGTATCTTGCAGCTACTGGCCAGTATCTTGGTCATGGTAGCGCTGTATTCTGTCAATCTACGCATCATGGGAGCACCGAACTTACCTCTGTTAGGTGAGACCACTGTGTTTAGCACACTGGTGAATGACGGTAACGGCTATTGGATGCGCTGTCTCATCATTGGGGCAGTGGTAATATTGGCGAAGTTATTCTTAGACTGGTTTTATAGCACCGAATCCGGGCTATCTATGCGGGCAACTGGTTCTAACCTACGCATGGCACAGGCGCAAGGCATCAATACCTCATGGATGACAGTCATTGGTATGGCAATCTCTAACGGTTTGATTGCTTTAGCAGGCGCGCTGTTCGTACAGACCCAAGGTGGTGCGGATATCTCTATCGGTATCGGTACCATTGTCATTGGTTTGGCAGCCGTCATCATTGGTGAGACTATTATTCCTGCCAAGCGTATTTGGTTGATTACTTTTGCCGTTATACTGGGTGCGGTACTTTACAAGCTGTTTATTCAGGTCGCGCTATCAAGTGGTACGCTGCGTAGTATTGGCTTTGGTCCGCAGGATTTGAACTTGATTACAGCGCTGCTTGTAGTGATAGCATTGGTATTGCCAAAAGCCAAAACTAAGTTTTTATCTCGTAAAGTTCGCGCTTAATATCGAGCCACAAAAACAGTGATAAAAGCTTGCGATACTTGAAGAGACAATAAGGAATAACGATTATGATGCAAGCCAATGATTTGCGCTTGACCTTTAACCCAGGTACGCCCATTGAAAACCCTGCCCTGCGCGGTATTGATTTAAACATTGCTGACGGTGAGTTTGTCACCGTCATTGGCACCAATGGCGCGGGTAAATCGACGTTTTTGAATGCGGTAAGCGGTACGACCCGTGTCGATAGTGGCTCAATATTGCTCAATGGCATTGATGTCACAAAAAAGACGGCTCATCAACGCGCCCATTGGGTCGCTCGTGTGTTCCAAGATCCGATGGCTGGTACTTGTGAAGCCCTCACTATCGAAGAAAATATGGCGCTTGCGTACAAGCGCGGTGGCAAACGCAGTTTGAAATTTGCACTCAATACAAACAACCGTGAACTGTTTCGAGAGAAACTGTCAGTTCTTAAGCTGGGTTTAGAACACCGCTTGTCAGACCGCATGGGTCTACTATCTGGCGGGCAACGCCAAGCAGTGAGCTTGTTGATGGCATCATTACAACCGTCTAAGATTTTGCTGCTTGATGAGCATACGGCCGCGCTGGATCCAAAGACCGCTGCTTTTGTTTTAGAATTGACTGATAAAATCGTCACTGACAATCAACTGACGACCATGATGGTCACTCACTCCATGCAACAAGCACTGGCACATGGCACACGTACCGTGATGCTACATCAAGGACAGGTGGTACTCGATGTGGCAGGTGATGATCGTAAAGGCATGACCGTACATGACTTGCTCGATATGTTTGAGCAGACACGCGGTGAAAAGGTTGAAGATGACAGTTTAATTTTGAGTTAGGTTGGCCATTTACTTTTTTAAATTAAAGCCC
>JARIEH010000217.1 GCA_029256865.1 Psychrobacter sp. | reverse complement strand
ATCCGATTCCCCATGTGATTTCCTTTACTGGCTCTACCGAAGTCGGCCAGCGCATAGGAGAGATGGCAGGTCGAGAAATCAAGCGTTCTATCTTGGAGCTTGGTGGTAATAATGCGTTTGTGGTGCTAGAAGATGCCGATGTTGATTACGCAGCGCGTTCAGCGGTCTTTGGTCGCTTCTTACACAGTGGTCAGATTTGTATGTCAGTGAACCGTATTATCGTTCATGAATCTATTTTTGATGAGTTTGCAGAGAAGTTTGTTAAATATACTAAAGGACTAAAAGTAGGTGATCCCTCACAAGCGGATGTACTGGTCGGACCTTTAATCGATGAGCGTGAAGCGGTGCGTGTTGAAGAAGCCGTTCAACGGGCAGTCGAAGAGGGTGCTGAGATATTGCTTGAGGGCAAACGCGAAGGCGCTCTTGTGCATCCATATGTCTTAAAAGGCAGCAATGATGTGTATTCTGCTCGTACAGAAATGTTTGGTCCAGTCGCCACTTTGATTTCACATACCGGCGATGACGATGCGCTGCGCCTAGCCAATGACACCAGTGCTGGCTTAAGTGGCGCAGTACATTCTGCTGATATTGCCCGTGCGCAGAAGTTTGCCGTTGGTTGGAAGACGGGCATGGTTCATATCAATGATCAGAGTGTCAATGATGAGCCGCGCATTGCCTTTGGTGGCGAGAAGGCTTCTGGTGTTGGTCGCTTTGGTCGCCATATCACCTTTGATGAGTTCACCACTTATCAGTGGGTGTCGGTACAGACTGAACAACGTCCGTATCCAGTCTAAGGGAGCGTCAACTCCTTGCATCCTCAGTGTGATTATGAATGTAAAAAAACCATGATGGCCTATAATAAGGTCGTCATGGTTTTTTAGTTTATAAGTGCACAGCAACCTTAACTATTACATAGCTGTTAATGAGCTAGACTAAGATTTTACCTGCGCTTAAACCTGGCACTTAAACATAGTAGGTTTGGATTTGTGTCGCGCAATCACGTAATATGGGCAAAAACTTCTTTATTAAAGCTTCATGAGAAATACGTGAAGCGTTCGTACTGACATTAATAGCACCAATTAACTCATTGTTTGACTTATAAACGGGAAGGGCGAGAGATAATAAGCCTGTATCCAACTCTTGGTTTACTACCACATATTGCTTTTCTGCGGCTTGTTGGAGCGTTTGTAGAAACTGAGCGCGATCGGTGATGCTATAGGGTGTGTGTGATATCAATTCGACGTTGTCGACATAATTTCTGAGTTGTTCATCAGAAAGGTTAGCAAGAATAGCGCGCCCCATCGATGTATAAGCGGCAGGAAGCCTTGTGCCAACTGAGATACCGATAGACAATAAGCGATGTTTGGCGGCCGAGCGTGCGATATACACCACTTCATCGCCATCCAATACCGCAAAAGAACAAGATTCCCCTGTTTGTTCAGTCACGCGCTCTAGATAAAACTGAATAATATCATGATGATGTACGCCGCCCAAATAGCTTGCACCAATACTTAATGTTTTAGGGGTCAAGCTGAATTGGCGCTTATCTTTGTGTACATAGCCAAGCGCGTGCAAGGTTAATAGATAACGTCGGGCTTTTGCTCTGTCTATATTGGCACGTTCGGCTACCTCACTTAACGTCATGCTAGCGTGGCTTTCATCAAAAGTCAGTAATACACTCATACCTGCTGCAAGAGAGGCCACAAAGTCTGGACTATCGAAGGATATTTTCTTATCTTTTTTTGTATACATGATGTTTAATAATTAGGCAACCCTTGAATGAGTGGATAGGTTTAATAAAACACGGCTACACAGTACAATTGTTTATGTGTAACCTTTTGAGTTTGAAAGACGCTATTATGATAATCTTAATCAGTTAATCCTAGCGGCCTAACTTAAATAAACAGCCTCCGATATACTCGGGGCCGTTCATACCTATTTTTTAGAATTTTATTTAGGTGCAGCATTTACTAGAATTCTATCTCTTTATGCATTCACTGTACCATTTCATAGGTTCTGTTGAGATAGAAGCAGAACTTTCCTGTTCTTTATCAATGTTGACTCGGTATTCACCTCCAGATAAAACGACCCTATTTCTAGCGGTATTTAAAAGTGTAATCAAGTTTAGCGCTATACACAGCCAAAATGATTTTGTTATCTATTGTTAAGTTTGAGCTGATGCTATGTATAATACAGGACTAGAAAATTTTTTCACTTATACGTCTCATTAAGAAGATTTTACTATGCCAAACAAACGTCCTTTATATATTCCTTTTGCAGGTCCTATACTATTAGAAACCTCTTTATTGAATAAGGGTAGTGCTTTTTCCTCAGAGGAACGTGATAGCTTTAACTTAACTGGTTTATTACCTCATAACATTGAGACCATTGAGGAGCAGTCATTACGCGCTTATCATCAACTTTGCTCATTTGATAATGATATGGATAAGCATATTTACTTGCGCAACATACAAGATACCAATGAAACCCTATTTCATCATTTGACTGAGCAGCATATTGAGGAAGTTATGCCGCTCATATATACCCCAACGGTTGGCCAAGCTTGTGAAAAATTCTCGCAAATTTATCGTCGTAAACGGGGTTTATTTATCTCTTATCCTGAGCGCCATAAAATCGATGACATGCTGCAAAACGCCACCAAACAAAAAGTAAAAGTAATTGTTGTTACCGATGGTGAACGTATATTGGGCCTAGGCGATCAAGGTATTGGCGGCATGGGAATTCCCATTGGTAAATTGGCTTTATATACTGCGTGCGGCGGTATCAGCCCCGCTTATTGTTTGCCTATTTTGTTGGATGTCGGCACTAATAATCAAAAACTGCTCGATGACCCTATGTACATGGGTTGGAGAAATCCACGCATCGCTGGCGACGAATATAATGAATTTGTAGACCTGTTTATTCAAGCCGTTAAACGTCGTTGGCCAGAAGTGTTATTACAATTTGA
>JARIEH010000328.1 GCA_029256865.1 Psychrobacter sp. | reverse complement strand
CTTCAGTTTGAATTTTAGCGTAAATTGCCTAAATCCTCTTCTGTTAAGCGCCAACGACCTTTTTTCTTAGAAGATCCGCGCCCACGTGTGCCACTATTAAGGAGTAATCTGTTCATAGAATGGCTTGAGTGCGCATGGCAGATAGCGCAGGCAAGCCCATCAGCGGCATCTTGTTGTGGTACCACGTCTAAAGCCAATATACGACACACCATTTCTTGTACCTGCTCTTTAGCCGCAGCCCCATAACCGCAAACCGCTTGTTTGATCTGCCGCGCTGTATATTCTGAGACTTCTAAGTCAAGCGCAACCATGGCCGCTATTGCCGCGCCACGTGCTTGGCCCAGTTTGAGCGCTGAGTCAGGGTTTTCTGCCATAAATACCTGTTCGATAGCCGTATAAATAGGTTCGTCAGCATATTTCAAATGATGCTGAGTAATGCGCGTCAAACCATTAAAAATCCGTTTAAGACGTTCGGGCATCTCTTTGGTATCGGTGCGAATAGTGCCTGCATCAATAAAGGTAAGCTTGTCGCCTGTTTGTTGTACAATCCCATAACCAGTCATACGGGAGCCAGGATCAATCCCGATAATAATTGCCATAATGTTCCATATTACTTAAAAATCAATCTTAAGTTTGATAGTATAGCAAGCCATCCCCATATACATCACAAGTTAAGCAATTTAATTTGCATAGCACTTAATTTTTTCAGTTTATATATATAGGACGACACTTTATGGGTCAGATAGTCGGTATTGCCATTGTTTGGTTTATTATTGAGATGCTGCTGTGGTATTTGATCGCACAGTTTATCAGCGGCTGGTGGGTATTTATGTGGTTTATTATCGCTGCTGTTATCGGACTCTCGCTGATTCGCAAAGGCATGGTTGCCCTCAATCCAATGGCGCAACAGATGAAGGCTGGCGGCATGATGAACCCTGCCATGCGCCCGCAAGAGTCTACCATGATCAAAAGTGTCGCGATGGCAGTAGCGGGTATTTTGCTGCTGATTCCAGGAGTGATTAGTGATCTGTTAGCGCTGCTTGTGATCTTACCACCTGTGCAAAAGAAGCTGAAAGACATGGCCAATAACTATGTCATGAATAATCAGCAAAAAATGATGGAGATGATGGCCAAACAGATGGGTGGTCAAATGGGCGGACAAAATCCATTCGGCGGCGCGGGCGGGATGGGTGGTCAAAATCCGTTCGGTGGCGCAGGTGGCATGAATGGGCAAAACCCATTTGGCCAGCAACCACAAAACCCTTTCGGTGATGTTTATAAGCAGCACACCACCGTTGATGGCACTGCCAAAACCATTCCTAAAGATGTGAAGAAGATTACCAAATCAGCGAATGATGAGTAAACTGAACGTTTAAATAATACGACTATTTGTGCTCCGTGCTGGTAGCCGCATTATTTATGGGCTATCCAAGGATAGGGTGTGACAGAGCTACCATTAATCAACGACCGCAAGTACTGTCGCAATCTATAAATGATAGACATAAGAAAGCCCCTCTCATCAATGACAAAAGGGGCTTTTTGTTGGTAATAGCCCTGAGGCTAAAAACCGAATTTAACAACCGAAGTGCCGCCGTAAGATGGTGACCCATGAACCGTGAAGTTCAGGGCGGATACGTCATCGCCTCTGCAGGTTTCCTGATACACTGCAAGCAGTGCAGGCATACACAATGAAGCAATAGGTAGCGTATCCTGGTAACGCATTATCGGCTCAGGGAATAAACATCTACTAGCCAACACTTCAGAATAGTTTCATCTTAACCAATGATATTAGTGATTGCAAGTCTGATTCACAGTTTAATTGTTTCAAGAAAAAGTCTTAATAGTATTAAAAAGTGTTGAATTTTCAGCTATTTTGAGATATGTGCTAAGATAGAGGGCTTTCAACACCTTAAATTCAGTACTGTAGGCGTTCATCCACTTGAGGAGCGGTAATCTATGACCAATAAGCAGCAACAATCAGAGAGTATTGACGATAATCAGGCACAGCTTAATGATAAGCAAAATAAAAAAATGCCGCATGTTTTAATGATATTAGATGGCTTTGGGCATCGGGAAGATGAAAAGGATAATGCCATTGCCGCTGCTAATACGCCAAATTTAGATAAGATTTACCAACAGTATCCGCATGGGCTCATATCAGCCTCAGGTGAAGATGTTGGCTTACCAGACGGACAGTTTGGTAACTCAGAAGTTGGGCATATGAATTTAGGGGCGGGCCGAGTTCTATACCAAGATTCTACGCGTATCACCAGTGAAATCGCCAATCGTGAGTTTTATAAGAACGAAGCTTTAGTTGATGCTGTAAAAGCCGCTAACGACTTAGGTGGTAATGTGCATATCATGGGACTATTATCCGATGGTGGTGTGCACTCACATCAAGATCATATTGAAGCGATGTGTCACTCAGCTTTGGTACATGGGGCCAAAAATGTCTTTGTCCATTGCTTTTTAGATGGTCGAGACACACCTCCGAAGTCTGCTGACAAATATATCAATCGTTTAAAAGAGCACATTGGAAAACTCAATGCTCACTATGAAGGTGGCCGAGTGCAGATTGCCAGTATTATTGGTCGCTATTATGCGATGGATCGTGATAATCGTTGGGATCGAGTACAAAAAGCCTATGAGCTGATTACCGAAGGTACAGCCGATCGCCTCGCAACGCGTGCCGACGGTGCTGTGCAAGCCGCTTATAAGGCGCGTGAAACTGATGAGTTTATCAATCCAACGATCGTGATTGGCCGTGATGAAGTGCCTTACACCGTTGATGACAACGATGCGCTGATTTTTATGAACTTCCGTGCCGACCGCGCTCGTGAATTGGCCCAAGCGTTTGTGTTACCAGATCATGAATTCTCTGGTTTTGCCCGTCATAAGCAACCAAAGCTTGCCGCCTTTGTGATGTTGACCAAGTACTCAGATATTTTGGCTGATAGCCCCAAAACCAGTACTGCTTATTATCCCGCATCATTAAGTAATACATTGGGTGAGTTTTTACAGAATTCAGGAAAGACTCAGCTGCGTATTGCTGAAACTGAAAAATATGCACATGTCACGTTTTTCTTCAGTGGCGGACGCGAAGAGAAATATGAGGGTGAAACACGCATTCTAGTACCCTCTCCAGATGTGGCGACCTATGATTTGCAGCCTGAAATGAGTGCTCCCGAAGTGACTGATAAATTAGTCGCTGCTATTGAGTCGGGCAAATACGACGTGCTAGTAGTGAACTATGCGAACGGTGATATGGTTGGCCATACTGGTATCTTTGATGCAGCTGTGCAAGCAGTAGAAGCATTAGATATCTGTGTTGGACGTATTGAAACCGCGGTACGTGCCGCAGGTGGCGATATGCTTATCACTGCTGATCATGGTAATTGCGAACAGATGCAAGATTATGAGAGTGGACAAGTACATACCCAGCATACGACCGAACATGTACCATTGATCTATGTGGGTGATAAAGAAGTAACAGTACGCAGCGGTGGCAAACTCAGTGATGTTGCTCCTACTATTTTGGCATTGATGGATATCAATCCACCGGCTGAAATGACGGGTGAGAGCCTATTGCTTCCTGTCTCTTAGCGTCTGCTTTATAATTGGTGAATACAGTTGGTGCACGTTATTTCTACTCATTATTGATAAAAAGGAAGAATAGTCACTATTCTTCCTTTTTTACGTGGGGCATTTGTTGACAATGGCCTTGTCACAATAGGGTGGTGCTTAATATAAGCTTAGTGCTATCTTATTAGCGATAAAAATTTTGTACCAACAGAATGCTATTTTGAATGTACCTGCTTTATAGTAGATTGACTATAATCACACTGTCTGATTTCCTTTTTTCTTCTTCGATATGAGTTCTCTTATGCGCCTATCAGCCTTTAAAGCACTTGCCAAGCCAATTTTGGCAGCATCAATAAAGCCTACCGTCCTTAAGGCTGCCGTTACAACAAGTATGCTAGGTCTACTAGGGTTGGGCAGCGTCAGCCTTTATGCGCAAACTCCTAATGTTGCGCCCGCTAAAGTTAAGATTAAAAGCCCTACCGCAGACTTGCAGCTTATTGATCTCCGTGACGCTTATGCTACTGCAGGAAATGGAACCAATGATCTCTTCGATCTCGATATGTTAGATGCAGCAGACGAGACGGAAAACTGGACGGATGATGATATTGACGCCCAAAGAGATCCTTCATCGTTGGAGGAGCTAGATGATATTTATGCTGATATCCCAGCTGAAGTAGCGCATGTGTCTTTAAGCGCCATTTCACCTGAAACTTTAAAGACATTTGTGGCAGCAGTGGATTTGGTACGCCGAGAGTATATTGACCCAGTGAATGATGAAGAGCTGTTTAATAATGCGATGAGCGGGATGTTGACCAAGCTTGATAGTCACGCTGAATTTTTAGATGCGGAGGCTTATGAGAATCTGCGTGCCTTTACTCAGGGGGATGTGGGCGATGTCGGTCTCAAAGCTGAGTATCAGCCTAAGGTGGGCTATTGGGTAGTGACACAGGTAATAGCAGACTCTCCTGCTGATACTAAAGGTATTGATGTCGGTGATTACTTACATCAGATTGATGAACTCAAGCTCGACGAATACAAACAGTCTAATGATATCAAACAGCTTCTTAATGGTATCGCTGGTACACAAGTAGATATTATTGTCTCTAAAGCGGGCCGTCGCAAACATACCGTGACATTGCAACGTAATAACAGCCATCCGCAGACTATTGGTATACGACTTATTGATAAGATAGCTGTTATCAAGCTGCCTGTTTTTCAAGACAATAGCCGCGAACAAATCTTGCAAAGCCTAACCAGTCTGGATGCGCCCGTGGCAGGAATACTGCTAGATTTACGTGATAATCCAGGGGGAGTGTTGACGTCAGCTGTGAAAGTTGCCAGCTTATTTATGACCGATACTGATGTCGTGCAGGTCGAAAGTCGACAAAAACCATTGCGTGTCTTGTCCACTCAAGGCAGCGCGCTATTAAAGCCCTTGCCTGTGGTGATTTTACAAAACCGCTACTCTGCATCAGCAGCAGAGGTAGTGGCCAGTAGTTTGCAGACCCAAAATCGTGCGGCTATCGTCGGTGAAGTAAGCTATGGTAAAGGGTCGGTACAGTCTGTACTGCCACTCAATGATGAGCAGGCAATCAAGTTGACGGTAGCGCACTATCTAACCGCAAAAGGGGGCGAGATTGATAAAATCGGCGTACAGCCTGATGTTATTTTATCTGGTAATGAGAGTACGTGGGAGCAGCAGGCGCTTGAAATATTGAGTCAGCAAGTAACTTCTTCGGGCATCCGCTTTGTGCTAAAAAGTCAGCTAGAGCAAGATACGGTTAAACAAGGTAGCACTAAAGAAGGCCCTGCTAAATAGAGCATGCTTGGTCATATCTTATGCTGTAACATTTACAGCAACTATACCATTCATTAGCTGAGCCTTTGTTCATTTATCTCTTACTTTCTATTTTAGTCTTCATCAATTTCAAGCTTTTTCATGCGATAGCGCAGTGAGCGGAATGTTGTACCTAGCAGTTCTGCCGCTTGAGTCTTATTGCCTTCTGTTTCCTTAAGTGCTTTTATGATCAAGCTTTTTTCCTGCTCCTGAAGGTAAGCTTCTAAGCCTTGCTTTGGAAGCTTGACCTCAGAGCTGACTGCTGAGGGTTGTTGCTCAGTAGGATCAAGGTTGGGTGATGGTTGCTTACGATGTTTTGCGTGAGCACTGGATGCTTGAATAGCGGATATGTTGTACTGTTGGCTATGCGTTCGGTAGGGATGTAGGTTGTTGCTTGTATGCCTGATATTTGTATTATTAGCTTGTGCTCGCTCGCTCGCCATTACCGGGCTTTGTTGACCGCCTATCAAAGCGGTATCGGTATTATTAGTGGTTTGGGCGTGCTGTTTATGAGCGTTATCATCGCTGATATTTGGTAGCCCTAGATGCTCAATATCAATGATTGAGGTCTCTGCTAAGGTTATTGCCCGCTCTAATATGTTACGCAGCTCGCGGACATTCCCCGAGAATTCATAATGTTGCAGGCGCTGACAGGCAGTATCAGTTAACTGTGGTGGATGATCTAACTGCCATTCGCTCGTTATCTGAGCTAAGAAATGTTTTGCTAATACAGGTATGTCATCATAGCGTGACTTGAGCGTTGGCAGTTTTAACTCAATGACATTGATGCGATAGTATAAATCCTGTCGAAAGTCGCCACATTCTACCAAGTCATTTAAATCTTTATGGGTGGCCGACAAGATACGAATATCAACGGGCATCTCTTTAGTATCACCAATAGCGCGGACGGTTTTTTCTTGAATAGCCCGTAGTAGTTTAACTTGCATGGCAAGCGGCAAATCTGCCACTTCATCGAGGAATAGAGTACCGCCACTGGCTTGCTGAAATAAGCCTTGTTTGTCAGTAACGGCACCAGTGAAGCTGCCTTTTTTATGACCAAAGAACTCTGACTCCATTAATTCTGAGGGGATGGCACCGCAGTTTACAGGGACAAAACTACCATCTCGGCGTGGACTTAAGTCATGAATGAGTCTTGCGACTACCTCTTTACCTGTGCCTGAAGCACCTGATAAAAACACTGGTGCTTGTGAGCGTGCGAGTTTAACAATTGTTGCTTTTAGGGTCTGCATCACTGCGGAGTCACCAATCAAGCGGCTGTCCAATAAGTTTTGCTCTGGGGAACGCTCATTAGGTTTTTGAGCGCTTTTATCTTGTTGCACAACTTTGAGCGCGTTTTCAACCAGTTGCCGTAAGCGCGGCAGCTCAAGTGGTTTATTGACAAAGTCAAAGGCACCGAGCTTGAGAGCCTCAATCGCCAAGTCCATACTGCCGTGGGCGGTAATGACTGCAACTGGCGTATCTGAGCTGTTGCTAATATATTTTACTAAGTCTAGCCCCGAACCATCAGGCAGTTTTAAATCGGTTAAGCAAAAGTCGTAGTCATTCTCATCCCAGTAAGATTTTGCTTGTGATAAAGTATAAGCAACATCACTTTTTATCCCCATTTTTGTGAGTGTGATTTGCATGAGCCGGCATAAATCTACTTCATCATCGACGACCAGTGCAGTTGCTTTCATGTATCACCTCATATGTACTTAAATTGAGTAGTTGTGGACTAACGTCTTCTCTATAACTATTGAGTCGAAAATCAGTGAGTAGAGCTCTATTTTTATTGTCTTTTCATTTAACGTCTTTTGTTTGATATAAAATCTTTAATTATGCTGTAGAAGAAACAGCGGGTATGATTAACCGAAAGCAGGTCTTTTTATGTTGATCGGCGTATAGAAGTCTAGCATGGTTAGCCTCACTGAATGCTTGAGATAAGTACAATCCCAACCCAGTGCCACTTTTATCAGTGGTAAAAAATGGATCGAACAAATGCTCTATATCATGCGCTGCAACGCCCTTACCGTCATCTAAGATATCGATTATAACATCGTCATTGGCACAATAAATCTCGACTTCAACATACGCATGTTCGTGAGATTTGCTACTATAAAACAAACCATTACCAATAAGATTGATCAACACTTGTTCTAATTGATGAGCGTCGAATTCTATGGTTGGTTGGTTTTCTACATGTAATAAAACATTGTGATCGCGAAAGTGGTTTTCTAAAAGCTGCGCCATCCAAATGGACAGTTCTATGGTTTGCTTATGAGGAGACTGTTGCCGTGACAGTTTTAGCACGTCCTCGATAATGCGATTAACGCGCTTAGTTTGTTCAAATATCATCTGATACAACTCAAAGTTTCCATTTGTATCAACATCAGTGCGTATCTGTGGCGGCTCTTCCTCTTTATTTGTATTATCAAAACTGCTATCAAAGATATCTTCCATAAGCAGCTGGCTGGCTTGTGAGATAGCGGCCAGTGGGTTACGAATTTCATGAGCGATGCTGGCCGTCAATTGACCTAAATAAGCCAGTTTTAATTGTTGGGCATTGGCTTGCTCACGGCGTAAATCTTCAAACAGTACCAGTTGACTGCTGTCTTTTAACGGAATGACTTGCACACGTAGCTTACCTACTAATGAAGCATCAGCTCTGGTGGGCAACTCATAAATAAAGCTGTGAGTCTGTTCAGTAGCAACGGCTAGACAGTTATTGAGCAGTTGACTATGATGGTGTGCAAGTTGCTGTTGAAAATTAGTCAATGGGTTATGATGATTTTTAAATTTTCGCTGCCGTTGTTGAAAACTACCTCGTTCGTGTGAATGTTGGTCAGTAGTAATAAGCGCTGTTTTAGAGGAGGATTCTTGCACTTCAGTAATGCCCAGCAATTGGTAAGTTGCATGATTTGCTAAGACAATATGCTGCTGGTCGATGACCATCACTCCATTTAGCATATGGCTAATAACTTCTTGGTTGATCGCATTTAATCGCTCTACTTCTTCTGCTTGCCGCAAAGCAAAGTTTTCGACCTGCACCAAACGCTGTGAGATAGACCAACTTAAAAAACCAACCGCCAAAAAGCTGGCTGACATCAGTAAGGCATCGCCTAAGTTGGTCAAGCTCATGCTATTTGCAATAGCATAAAAAAACTGCTGATAAATAACAAATATAATCGCTAACAGAGTAACCGTTAACGCTTGCGGGCCACGCAATAACATAAAGCTCGCGGCAACCACGACCATGTATAGCATGGTCAGTTGCAAGTCAGGCGCGCCATTGGTATAAAGTAATAAGCTTAGTATGACCACATCGAGCACTAAACCCAGCGCTAACTGTTGTCTTTGCTGTTTGGTGGTTACATAGAATAATCCAAACAAAATAAGACTGATAAGTAAGTAAAAAGCCAGTGCAGTCTGCTGAATTAGGCTGGGTAAAAGTTGACTGGTATCCGCTGTGGCGGAAGCGTATACCATCAATAGAAAAAACGCGCTGACTAATAGTCGATAAGCGCTATAAATAAGCCCAAGTTTACGCAACTGTTCTGCAGGTAAGGTATCACCTTGTTGTAGCAACTTGATAATAGCTGCAATTTTTTTAGAAACAGGTTTCATAAAACGACCAATATAAAGTTGGCTAAATAAATATGGGTTTATAGAGCAGTGGATTATATCAAAATATAGATGTGTAAGAGAGTACAAAAGCCATTTTGGCCGAAAAACATCGACTAATAACTATAGCTCAGTAGACAGCTATCCATATTTAAGCGTTCACCCTTTCTTCTTTTTGAACATGGATAGAAGTTTAAGGTTGTATCAATCCATGACGGATGGCCAAATGAGTCAATTTTACATCGCTATCGACGCCAACCTTTTCATAAATGCGGTAGCGATAGGTATTGATGGTCTTAACACTGACAAATAACTGATCTGCGATTTGTTGTGGGCTTTGGCAGTTCACCACCATCATAGCGACTTGTTTTTCACGATCACTAAGTAGATCAAACGGTGAAGCGGCATTGTCTGATAATAATACTTCGGCCAATTGCTCCGCGACATCTTGGCTAAAATAACGTCCACCTTGATATATCTTTTTGATGCCAACGATCATCTCATCAAGCGGTGTGCCTTTTGTGATATAACCATTGACTCCAGCTTTGAGGAGCATCGAAGGGTAGGGTTGTGCTGACATGCTACTCACTGCCAAAATCTTGATTCCCATATCCAATTGAACGAGACGCTTGGTGGCCTCTAGACCACCGATGTTAGGCATATTGACATCCAGCAGTACGACATCAGGACGAAGCTGCTTGGCAAGTTTCAGCGCCATATCGCCACTATCAGCCTCACCGACTACCTCTATATCATTGCTGTCAGATAACATGCGGCTGATACCCATGCGTACCAAGTCGTGATCATCTACTACTAATACTCGAATCATATTTTTACTCTTTGCCGTTTAGTCAACTGCCACTAATCAATAACAGCTTGATATTATTAAACTTAATGTTTATTGTTTGTGTTTTTAACAAGTTTGAATGTTGTAACAAGATAGATCATTATTTATATCATATTAATGTAAAGATTTGCGTTAAATGTCCATTACCTCAGTCGTAAAATAATTCATATAACACTTGCTGATGTCACCATAATCTGAGAAAGTAAGATATAAATGAGACATATTGCTTAAATGTTAATCAATATTACACAAGACTAAAGAGAATGTAGTAAATATTAACAGTTTTCAAAAAAACTTGTGAAGTCAGACTGATAGATTAAACTTAAATGCAAATCATGATACACTAAATGTACAATAACTCTATATGAACACCGACAATCATATCTAGAAACACTACGCGTGTGATTCGTGTACAGTCTTTAGTGACTACACGATAGCAATAGCAGGGGGAATAATGAAACATCTACCATTAACCAAACAGCAGTTAGTTGCTGCCATGATTTCTTTGAGTTTGGGCAGTGTTGCACAAGCTGCGCTGAGTATCAGTAATAGCTCTGATTCTAATGCACGTATAGGTTGGGGTGGTGTTGATAGCCTATCAGAAGCGCGCAATATTATGTATAGCGCTAACAAAGGCTCTACCATCAAAAAAGTCGATAATGGTTATGGTACTACTAACCTGACTAATGCTAATAGCTTCAGCAGCACGAACAACAACTATAATACGACCTATCGTGGTAGCTACGGTAGCAGTAGCATGATACCGATTAGTACCAGCTCACGTAGTGTGGTAGTAGTCGATGCGCAAACTGGCGAATCTATCTATGAAAAAGATGCAGACATTGCGCGTCCTATTGCCAGTATCACTAAGATACTGACCGCTATGGTGGTGTTAGATAGTGGGCTTGACATGCGCGAAGAGATTACCCTTGATCCTGAAGATTTCGTTGGTCCTAAACGTGCCAGCTCAAACCTAAAGTCAGGTGATCGCATGAACCGTGCTGAGCTTTTGCTCATGTCCTTGATGAAATCAGAGAACCCTGCTGCAAAAAGCTTAGCGCGTAATTATCCAGGTGGCTACGATGCCTTTATGCGTGCCATGAACCGTAAAGCTAAAGAGTTAGGTATGACGACAGCTTACTTCGGTGATCCGACTGGTCTTGATTAGCGTAACGTTTCATCGCCGAACGATTTGGTAAAAATGGTACGTGCTGCAGGTGAGTATGATGTGATTCGTCGTTTCTCTACTACTAAGAGCTATGATTTCTATGTTGCCAACTATGCAAGTGGCAACCGTACTTATAAAGCCAGTAATACCAGCAGTCTTGTGCGAGCAGGTGATTATCCAATTGGTATTTCTAAGACAGGCTTCATTAACGAAGCAGGCCGTAGTGTTGTGATGGAAACACAGGTGAATAATCGTCCTGCTATTATCGTCATCTTAGGTGCCAATAGTTCAGCAACTCGTTGGGGCGATGCGAAAAACATCCTAACCAGCCTTGCTACCCGCCGTACAGTATAGGTTAGTAGCTAATAATACCTAGGTTGTCTGTCTATTTGTATATATGATAACTTTGTAGAAAGTATAAAAGGTCGTTATTTAAGATAACGGCCTTTTTTGTTTTTTATTGTGCTTAAGGAGTTTATATGACTAAACCATCGACCATAACTAAACCAGCTGTGCCTATGCTGTATTTGCTGACGAATGATGATGAATTTGAATTGCTTTATCATAAGTTAGACATTGCTTTGAAAACCGGTGCCATCGGGCTGCTACAAATCAGACGCAAGCAAGTATTGGCACAGCCAAACGGTAAGACAAAGCTTTATGAGGAAGCAAAGAGAATAGTGGCATTAGCACGGCAATATGAGATCCCAGTCGTTATAAATGATGATATTACACTTGCGAGTAAGCTTGGTGTGGGTGTTCATTTAGGTCAAGGAGATGGCGATATTGATGAGGCGAAACAGAGGCTAGCGCCTCATCAGATCATCGGTCGCACTTGCCATGGAGATGTGGCGTTGGTAAAGGAAGCAAAACAGGCAGGTGCGACTTATGCAGCAATGGGCGCTGTATTTGCTTCATCTACCAAACCTCATGCTCATACGATTACTTATCAACAGCTAGCAGAAGGGTGTCAGCAAAATATTAATCTATGTGTGATTGGTGGACTGACCCCTGAGAATGTTGTCCAGCTGAAAGCACTGCCATTGACTTATATTGCAGTGGTAGGGGATATTATGGATTTACC
>JARIEH010000209.1 GCA_029256865.1 Psychrobacter sp. | reverse complement strand
TCAAACGTACCATCACGCCGCCGCCGTGCCGAAAGCTCGTCTGTCACTTCTAAGCAGTCTGCTAGCAATAAGCACCATCAAAATCAAAGGACGCAGCAGACCACACAAGACAGCAAAGAGCTGGCACAGTTGCAGCAGCTATCGCTTGCTAGTGATACTCAGCAATCGTCAAATAAGCGTCAGGCATCTAAGCCTGAACCTTTATTTGTCATCGAGCACGAAAAAGTAGTGCCACCACTACCAAGACAGCCAGCAACCGCTCAGCAGCCAAAGAGCAATCAAACGTCTGCTCGAGATAAGTCTGTATCCCAAAAGCCAGTGACTAACAAAGATTTAGCTGACAATGGCAAGAGTGGCGATAAAGATCAGCAAACACAGCAGGCGAAGTCTGCTAGCAGAACTGAGGGTGCGAGTCAGGCGCCGCAAAATAAAGCAAACCAATCTGCGGCTAGATCCTCATCTCCTACCCAAGAGCATGCAACTCGCAGCATAGCCAGATCGCCTGCGCTAGTCAGTATCAACAATGAGCCGATACCGCATAAGCGTCGCCGTCGTCTGCCTAGTGGTGACCCTGTAGAAGCACAAAAAGCTGGTAACAAAAAGCAAGCTCATGCTAAGTATGAGAAAAAAGCGCCTAAGCCAGCGCTACCGTCCATGCAAACGGATACACAGACGAAAGTACCAGCGCTAAAATCTGCTAAAAGCAGTCAGGTGGATGATAGTCTGGCGATTGCTAGTAAGCTGAATGACAATAAAGGGCCAATACCGCATAAGCGCCGCCGTCGTCAGCCTAGCGTTGATAATGCATAACCGTTGAGCATTTAAAGTAAGGTGAGCGCCATGAGTCATGCTAATTGGATTACCTGCTATGTGGGCTTAGGTAGCAATCTCTCTAATGAGTTGGGTTCGCCTATCGAGCATTTGCAACAGGCCATTGTAGCGATGCGCGACCATGAGCAGATACGCGATATTCGTGTCTCTTCATTTTACGCCTCAGCGCCTATGGGGCCGCAAGATCAGCCAGACTTTATCAATGCCGTTGCAGGTTTTGAGACTACCATGACCCCTGTTGAGTTGCTCGCATTTTGCCAACAGTTAGAGCAGCAAGCGTTGCGCGCGCGCATACGACATTGGGGTGAGCGTAGCCTGGATGTGGATATCTTATTATACGGTGAAGCACAAATAGCAGAGCCACAACTCACGATACCGCATGCTGGACTGCTTGAGCGTAATTTTGTATTGATACCGCTGGGCGAGTTGGTACCAGATATTATGATTTCTGGTCAACCGATAAACAGTTATGCAGCCAGTCATGACTGGACAGGCTTAAAACTATTATCAAACGATTAATAAGTTTTTTGAGCATAAGCAGAATAATAGTTATTGATAATTAAAAGCATTTAGTTAAAGGCATTGCAGATTAATTGAGGGTCATATGACGACGTTATCTACGCTAAATAAATTTAAAAAAGACGGTACCAAATTTACCTGTTTGACCTGCTACGACGCGATGTTTGCGCGGATGATGGATAAGGCACAGATTGATACCATCTTGATCGGTGACAGTTTGGGCATGGTGGTACAAGGTCATGATTCAACGTTGCCTGTGACAGTCGATGACATGGCTTATCATACGGCCAATATTGCTCGTAGTAATGGGCACGCCCTGATTTTAGCTGACTTGCCGTTTATGAGTTATGTGACATTGCCAGAAGCCGTAGCTAACAGCAGGCAATTGATGCAAGCGGGCGCGCATGTGATCAAAATCGAAGGCGGTAGCGAGCTTTGCGATCTGGTCACGACGTTAGCACAAGCAGGTACGCCAACGTGTGTACATTTGGGACTAACACCGCAATTGGTCAATGTCTTTGGCGGCTATAAGATTCAAGGCCGCGGTGATAAAGCGGCTGATAAACTGCTTGCTGATGCCAAAGCAGTCGTCGCGGCAGGGGCGGCATTATTGGTATTAGAATGTGTGCCGGCAGAGCTTGCGAAAGCAGTGACGGAAGCGGTGGCTGTACCCGTCATTGGTATTGGTGCTGGTGCTGATACTGATGGTCAAGTCTTAGTCATGCATGACATGTTGGGCATGGTGCATGGACGAGTACCACGCTTTGTTCATGATTTTTTGACTGATGAGCGCAATAACGCCCACAGTATCGAAGGTGCTTTTGCCCTTTATCAGCAGTCAGTACGTGAAGGCAGCTTTCCAACTGAGCAGCACCAATTCGATTAGTTTGTTGTTATATGGCAATGACCAATAGAATGGATAGGATGCCTTGCACCCACTGTTCAATGGCAGAAAAAATCACATACCCTCCAATAACAAGATAAGAAGAGCTATTGATGCCTAATATTTATCATCATATTGCTGCATTACAAGAGACGCTAAAACCGCTCCGCAGTGAGCAACGCATTGCCCTAGTGCCAACGATGGGCAATCTTCATGACGGTCATCTCGAGCTCGTAAGCATTGCTAAGCAGCATGCCGATATTGTGGTCGTCAGTATCTTTGTTAATCCTACACAGTTTGGCGAAGGTGAAGACTTTGACAGTTATCCACGCACGCTAGAGGAGGATGTTGCCAAATTGGCTACCGTTGGTGCGGATTATGTTTTTGCGCCCAGTATCGATGAGATGTATCCAGTATTACCGCCGCCGACGTCCGTTCTCGCTGGTGCTATTACCACGCACTTGTGTGGTCAGACGCGTCCTAGTCACTTTGATGGTGTCGGGATTGTGGTCTCGAAGTTGTTCAATATAGTGCAGCCTGATGTGGCTATTTTTGGGCAAAAAGACTATCAGCAATTGGCAATCATTAAACAACTGGTACGTGATTTAAGCTATCCAATCGAGATCGTAGGTGCGCCCATTGTGCGCGCGGTAGATGGATTGGCACTGTCCTCGCGTAATCAGTACTTAAGCGCCGCTGAGCGACAAACCGCCCCTTTATTACATCAAGAGCTGCAACGTTTAGTACAGCAGTTGAGTGAAGGTGAGAGTAGTCAGCAAAGGTTTGAGTCGCTATTAGCGGAAACACGCACGCGCATGACTCACGCCGGCTTTCGTATTGACTATCTAGAAGTGAAAAATGAAAAACTAGATACGGTGGACAATACTGTTAAAAGTCTAAAAGCAGAGGATCAGGTTTTAATTGTTTTGGTCGCCGCATGGTTAGGACGGGCACGATTATTAGACAATGAGATCGTGACCGTTAATTAAGCCAAATCAAGCCAAATCAAGCCAAATTCATCATCGTTCAGCAGAGAATAATGTAGAGAGTAACTAGAAGAGTCTAAAGGTCTTATGAGTTCAGCAATGGACGTAATGAACTAGGATAGTCAACCATGGAAGCGGCAGATATGAATCAAGAGCATGAGTCAGTATTAGGACAACCCGTATTAAAGCAGCCTAAAGACGATAGCCTCAGTATTCTAGTGGTATCAGGACGCTCTGGATCGGGTAAGACGTCGGTGTTAAATATTTTAGAGGATTTGGGCTATTATTCTATAGACAATCTACCACTATCCTTGGTTCCTAATGCCGCTCACAAGTTGGTAGGAGAAAGCGGTATCCGCCGTATCGCCTTAGGCGTTGATATTCGCACGCCACGGGCAGACTTATCTAACTTTGCCACGATTTATGACTCGCTAAAGCAAACTTATGGAGCGCAGGCGGTCAAAGTTGTCTACGTGACGGCACAAGAAAGCACGTTGGTGGCCCGCTTTAATGCTACCCGCCGTGTACACCCGCTGATGGCGCAAGATATCGATAGTGACAATGCCAAGCATATCGCTTTTAATTTACCTGCCGCTATTAAAAAAGAAGTGGAGCTGTTAGAGCCCATTGCTAGCCATGCTGACATCAAAATCGATACCAGTAACCTGAATATCCATCAACTAAAAGATACCTTGCGTGAACACGTGGGTATGGACAACCAGATAGTCATCAACGTACTGTCTTTTGGTTTTAAATATGGCAGCCCTATCGATGCTGACTTTATATTTGATGTCAGGATTTTACCCAACCCACACTGGAACCCTGATCTGCGCGCCTCGACAGGTCTGGACTCCGAGGTCGGTGAGTTTTTTGCTGATTATCCAGAAGTGGCTGAGATGGCCAATGACATTGGTAAGTTTTTATCACGTTGGTTGCCAGATTTTTTACACAACAA
>JARIEH010000245.1 GCA_029256865.1 Psychrobacter sp. | reverse complement strand
CCGCAGACAGCATCTGGCGTGACTGCTTTGCCTATCGCTGAGGCCTCTTGTAACTCTTGATCTATTTCACTGGCAGTAAAAGAGGCGATGTGCTGTGGGGCATTGGCATAAGTCACCTTATTCTCGTCTTTACAGGCTACAAGCAGTAAGCTGCTGGCAATGGCGACCGATAATAAACACTTTGTCATTACGGATGTGTTCATTGGTTTGATGAAAGAGGCGATAAGAATACGAGTAGCGGCTTTGGTTTTATTTTTAGAAGGGCTCATAAGTGCTATCCTTAGCAGTATTAAATAAATATTTTCTGGACGCCAGAAACGGTGACAAACAACTGTTTTTATACATGGCTTGGAAGCCTTCGCTTAGTCAGGACTGTGTCTGTTACCTTACTGGTTATACCGTAAAGTGTTCGTAAAAGCTATTATGAAGTATGCAAGCAAAAGTCATGAATATCACTTCATTTTTGGGACTACCGTATTTTAACTAAAAGCTATTTTTGGAATCATCTTTACCGAAATCAGCAATTTTTATGATGATTTCATGGTTTAGACAGCATTCATAGTGCTATTTTTTCAGTGACGCTAGACAAAAAAATTCTAACCGCTACACTGACTCATCTCCTAAAAACCTGAAGATGTTTACCTTCAATTATTAAACAGGCTGTCATTATTATGGATATCATTCTTGCTATTGTCTGGATTCTGGCTATGGTGCTTTACAGCTTTTCTAGCGACTATGTTGCCAGCTTCCCGCAGCATAACAACCGCGCCCTGCCATTTATCCGCTGGGGCTCGCTCCTCGGTGCGATGGCCTTATCCGCTTATTTAGCGCAAGCCTATCAAGAAAACCTCCAAGGCAATGGTATGTGGGTATTTGTCGGGGTGGTATTTGTCATCATCACCTTATCCAAGATAGTCTTCAAATGGGTGATTAACAGACGCCTCAAACACTCACCGCTTAAATAAATACCGTCAGTACTTAGTCAATGAAATATCTCAATCAGTCTAAATCTTTTCTTCGATGACCTAAAACTTCTATGCAAACTGATACTCAAAACATGAAAACTCAATTACAAAGCTCAATAGAGCAACGAGATGAACGGACTGATCGTAGCTTTGATGCGATTGCAGATCATTTTGAAAAAAAGGTCTACGGTGGTTTAAAAGGTGAGATTCGATTGGCGGTGTTACGTCGTGATGTCTTTGCTTATGCCAAGCAGCTCAGCCAAACGCTAGGACGTCCGTTACGTGTTTTAGATGTGGGTGCCGGCCTTGCACAGATTGCGCTAGAGCTTGCTGAACAAGGTCATCGCGTGGTGATTAACGATATCTCAGCAAACATGCTGGAAAAAGCCAAAGCAAGCGCAAACCAGACGGGTCAGTGCTTAGACATCGCTTGGTATGTCTGCCCCTACCAAGCACTTGAAAACAAGCTAGCGACAGATCATGCATGTGATGATGAGCATACTACTGATAAGTTTGACTTGATACTGTGTCATGCCTTACTTGAATGGCTAGCAGAGCCTGAGGCAGTGATGGACTTCTTTGATCGGCAGCTGGCTGATCATGGCGTACTGTCATTATGCTTTTATAATCCAGCGAGCTTTGACTATCGCAATCTCATCATGGGTAATTTTAACCTCCTTGATAAAGCTGACTATCGAGCTGACAATAAAAAAAGCCTGACCCCCAATCATCCTGTCGCCAAGGAAGAAGTAACCTCTTGGCTACAGCAGCATGATTATCAAATCGTGTTAGAAAGCGGTCTGCGAGTCTTTCATGACTATGCACCGCTAAAGCGCGGTGGACATAACGATCCAGAAGCCGTCATTCGCATGGAGCTACGCTATTCACAGCAAGAACCTTATAAATGGCTCGGACGCTATTTGCATGTGATGGCCACTCGCCGAACTTGAGAGCTCGTAAAGCATATTCCTTGCGCGCTCATAACAACGTTTACTGCTGCTTAGAAAACTGTGAGCATATCGATGTTATTTAGTGCTGACTATGGTTAATTATCTGACTTCAGTAACCATCGAAGCCCGATCATATTCCGACCAAGTGGTGGCATTGATGTCTTTTTCATCAAACACGACTACATGCTCAAGTATGGGTAAAATACCAATATGAGTACCAATCTCATGATTATGATGACTGGCGACCAAAGATAAAACTGTCTGACCATCGTCTAATTGCAAGCGATACAGGTAGTTGGCACCGCGAAACACGCGACCAATGACTAAAGCTGTCTGGGTGCTTTCATCATCATGAATGATATCATCGGGACGTACCAACACTTTAATCGGTGTGCCGTTAGGATAATCATACTCACAATACTGCGGCTGCCCTGATTCATCATAGACTTCCAACCGTCGGTAAATATCACCAAGTGCCGTCTCAACATGTCCCTCTTGGATAATCCCATCTATCATGGCTCCTTCACCGACAAATTCAGCGACAAACGGACTGATAGGCTCGTGGTATAGATCGCTTGGCGTCGCCCATTGCACCAATTTACCTTCATACATCACCCCCACTTTATCAGCAATAGCAAAGGCTTCGTTCTGATCGTGAGTGACCAATATCGCCGTGGTATTGGTACGTTTCAGGATATCACGGACGCTCATCGCCAGTGATTCACGCAGTACCACATCAAGGTTGGAAAAAGGCTCATCAAGTAACAATAACTTTGGTTTAGGCGCTAAAGCGCGTGCCAAAGCAACACGCTGCTGCTGACCGCCTGAGAGCTCGGCTGGACGCTTATCGGCATGTTCAGTCAGCTCAACGAGACTGAGCATCTCAGCCACTCGCGCTTGCTTGTCGGCTTTGGACCAATTATTGAGACCAAAAGCAATATTTTTGGCGACGGTTAAATGCCCAAATAAGGCATAGTCTTGGAACACCATCCCCATGCCACGCTTAGCAGGGGCGACGGCAAAAGAAGTAGTAGCTGTTTGCTCCGTTAGGCGCTGACCATTTAAGCTAATCACTCCTCGACGCGTCGGCTCTAATCCTGCAATAGCCCGTAACGCTGTTGTCTTACCACAGCCGCTATATCCCAAAAAGCAACCAATTTCACCTTGCTTCAGAGTTAAAGACAAGCCATCGACGATGGTTATATCATCATAACCAACGATCAAATCTGTGACGCTTAAATACGGCATTTCATCAGCAACCATTGCAGCTTGCTTGTTACTATCCACTTGAACATTGTGATGAGCAAGAACTTGTTTGGAGTGATCGGTTTGATCTGCCGAGTCTTTAATGAGGTCAGGGTGCATAAGCGTTACCAATGAGCGATGAGATGAGTAAAAGGAGTAATATGATTAGTTCTGTTGACCCTAATAACGATCAGTAATAAGTAATGATAATCAAATAAGCAGGACTAGACAAAAATTTTAGCCATTTTTATCACTTTGACGCAGTAGTATCCACACAGGAATCAATCCAACCAGCACAATAAGCAAACTTGGCAAGGCTGCTCTCGCCCACATGCCCTCACTGGTCATCTCAAACACCCGCACAGCGAGCGTATCCCAGCTTTGCCGCCGTGTCATGAGCGTGATCGGCATCTCTTTCATCACTTCGACAAAACCCATTAAAAGAGCGGTCAGCATCCCTGGTTTGAGTACTGGCAACCCTCCCTGACGCCAGCGTTGCAGTGGATTAGTCGTGAGGATTTTTGCCGCAGCTTCTTGATTGACGGTCAAGCGCTGTAACTGACGGTCGATAGGTTGAAAGCTCACGGTCATAAAGCGCGTTGAGAGCGCAAGCAGCATGATAATAACACTGCCTGATAATACTTGTTTCGAGGTAACCCCAAAGGCAATCAACTGATTATCCAGCCACGCGATAGGAATAAAGACACCGACTGCCAATACCG
>JARIEH010000192.1 GCA_029256865.1 Psychrobacter sp. | reverse complement strand
AGAGAAACAGAAACTCACTGTCATATTTAGTGAAGACAGTTCATTTTAGAAGGGGTAGAGGAGTTGATTTTAGATAGGAGAGGTTATTTGAATAGCTGATTAAACAATAGAGAGTATAAAGTGCAGGTAGAGTAATAATGGATACTTATCGAGCAGTAAACAAGCGCTGTCCTGAAAGCTCTAACGCTGCTTGCAATAATAACTCCCATGCTGGCTGGCGGATAAGGCCTTTAATGGCTTGGTCACATTTATAAAGCAGAGCCGGCCAAGCTGCTATTTGTGCTTTTGATTGGCGACGGCACGCTTGCTGATATAAGCCTTGCTTGCTCCGCCAAATGCCAAGCGTTTGCGGGTCTTGGCCATCCATTAGTTGCATGATTTGTCGCATGTCTTTACTAATCGCCCATAACACCAAAGTTGTTGGCTCATCAGTGGCTTTGAGCTGAAAGATAATTTTAGCAACTTGGGCGCTATTTCCAGCAAGCATCGCATCGGACAAATCAAATACGCTAAACTGAGCATCACTGACCAAGGCTGCTTGCAAGTCATCAATATCTAATGCCACGTTTGTCACAGGCTGGCTTGAGGTGCTTGCAGAATTAGCATTATAATTTGTGCTGTTATCAACCTCTGCCATCAATTGTGGCGCAAATAAATACGATAGTCGCCACAAGGTTTGATAAGCACTAAGCAAGTGATGTTCGGTATGTGACATCAGCAGCTGCCAAGCCTCTTGCGATAATCTTAAGCCAAACTGCTGCGCTTGTATTTGCAGTAACTGCTGACGTTGCTGCTCATTATATAAATTGCAATCGATAACGTGACCATATTGTGCAAATGGCGTAAACCATTTGCTGGTTTGCGCACGTTTATCTTGCTTTGGCGTGAGCCACAATAAGCTATGACTATGCGCCCCTGTTTGCGCATCGACGGCAAAACGTTCGAGCTCGGCAATAACCGCTTTATCAGGTTTATGATTGCCCGTCACGATGAGCGCGCTCGCATCATCGAATAAAGACTGACTGCCCAGCTCTGATAACACTTCTTGCCAGCTCTTAACTGACACCAGCTCGATGCGTTTAATGGCATAATTCTGCGCACGCCAATGCGGACGCAGCGCATCGATAAGCCATTGACTGAGTAATGGCTCATCACCGTGCGCCAGCCACAAGCCCGCTACCGCAACGGAAGGTTGTAGTAGTTTTGGGTAGGCTTTGATAAAGGTATCTTGCATAGAGAGTAGGACACAAGGTTATGAATAGGGGGTTAAAGCTGCCTTTATTTAAAAAGTTATTTAAATAAAGGCAGCTTTAATAATATTGTTAAAACAGAATGATTAAAAGGGAAAAAGGCCCCACATTAAGGTTTTGGGACGACAACGGCAGTAGGTACGGAGCTTTTAGCATTTTGGGTAGCGAGTTTGGCGCTATTGGGGGCAACCTTAGGCAGAGAAATAGCGACGTATTGGTCGGTAATTCGGCGCGCCAAGCTATCATAGAGCCAATCACGAATTTGAGCGCCTTGTTGATCATCGGTACTGACCGATGCTTCGTTATATTGATAGCTACGCTCAACTTGGATAGGGTTAGTGAGCGTCACAGGCTTGCCGTTTTCTAGAGTCTGATAGCTGACATCTGCTGATATGACCAAGCGAATCTCTGTGAGAACGCCGACTAGCTCATAACGTTTAAAGCGTACATTATTGACGGTAATAGCAGCAATCTGATCCGCATCTGCACGGTTTGCGTTTTCTATTACGGCAATACTATCGACTACTTCGATACCTAGGGCTTCTAATCTCCGAGTTAACGGCCGTTTTAGTGGAAACGAGGTGCGATTGTCCTCAATGATTACTGCTGTTTTAGCCACATTAAACGTGAGAGGTGCATCATAACCCCGTAGCTGAAAACCGCAACCACTCAGAGTAGCTGTCGTACCCAGCACTGCAAACATTGGCAGGGAGGCGAATAGCAGGGTCGCCAGTTTTTGTCCGCGATGTGTCTTTGCCCCAGTGCTTTTTACCTGTGATGGCATTTGGTGTGGCGGCACAGATCGATGCTTGTACGACATAATTGCTATCCTCATTTTTGATAAAACCGCTTAAAACACTAAATTTCAATGCTTCAATAAGCCGCTTAGCCCGCAACCACAATGTTTACCAATTTATTTGGTACGACGATTTCTTTTTTGATCTCACCTGTAAGGAATTTTGCCACACTCTCAATGGCGCGTGCCTGAGTTTTTAGTTGTTCAGGATCACTATTAGGAGCCACATTCATCTTACCGCGTACTTTACCGTTGACCTGCACCACCATGGTCACAGTATCTTGTACTAAGGCACTGGCATCAACAGCGGGATAAAGCATGGCTATAGTATCAATACCCAATTGCTCAAGTAAGTACTCTCCAATGTGCGGCGCATAAACTGATAACATGATGAGCAAGTCGACAAGCGCTTCGTGCTGTACTTGCAAATCCTGCTCATTACTGGATTTAAAACTGCCAAGCTCGTTGGCAAGCTCCATTAAACTAGAAACTGGCGTGTTGAGTGCCAAGCGCTGACCCAAATCGCTATCAATCTTGGCAACGGTCTCATGAGTCTTACGGCGCAAGTTTTTGGCCGCTTTGCTTAAGCCGTTAGTGTCTAAAGCAGTGGTATTTAACGTCTCAAGCGCTAGGTTTGCTGTCGTCAGTGCTTGTATGTGGTCAGTCGCGATACGCCATACTTTTTTGACGAAGTTATAAGGGCCTTTTAGTGCATCATCCGACCATTCAAGTGTCTGATCTGCGGGCGCGGTAAATAGCGTATATAGACGCACCGTATCAGCACCATACTGATCAATCGTCGTTTGTGGGTCGACGCCATTGTTTTTTGACTTTGACATCTTCTCAATTTTACCAATAGTCACTGGCTTGCCATCTGCTTTTAGGATGGCTTTAATCGGCTGTCCACGTTCGTTGTAGTCAATATCGATATCAGCTGGGAAGTAGTAAGTGGTACTACCATCTGCATTGACACGGTAGAAAGTACCCGCCAATACCATGCCTTGAGTCATCAAGTTGGCAAAGGGCTCATCACCTGAGACCAGTGACTCATCACGCATCAACTTATGGAAAAAACGCGCATAAAGCAGATGCATAACGGCGTGTTCTACACCGCCGACATACTGATCGACTGGCAACCACTTAT